>NZ_JBHFLL010000023.1:0-36362 GCF_041928595.1 Microcystis sp. BLCC-F209 | reverse complement strand
TCCACCTAGGGCCATGAAGGCGCAGGGGAAGAGTAGTAAACCAGACCAACCGATGAAGACGAAACGGTCTCTTTTGAGCCAGTCATCGAGAGCATCAAACAGCCCTCTTTCTGGGGCGCGTCCGACAGCAATGGTCATGGGGGTTTTCTCCGAAAAATGTATATTATTGCTAAGATTCCGCGCTCTCTTCTCCATCTATCCGAGCAGGCGAGCAGATGTGTGGAAGAATTGTGAGAAATCTTTACTTTTCTTAACTTACACTATATTGGAAAAAATGACCAATATTTTTTAGGTCGATCTTAAGAAAATCTAAAATTTTTCGGGGAGACCACTTGCTGGGCGTTGCGGGAGGAGACCACTTCGTGCGCGTTGCGGGGGGGTTTGGGGAGATGGGGAGATATGCCGCCTCAATTGCTTGGTATTGTCGTCTTCACGTCTTGAGTGGAATGCTAGACCCCTCTGTGGGGTAATTCTCCCAAAATTGAGGTGATTAAACCGCCTAGTGTCGTATTGGGTTTTATTTAGTGGTGTTGGATCTATGCAAGTGGGATACTATAATAGAGGAGGTTGCTAGACGGCAGGGGGCGGTATAATTAATAGTTAGCGCAGCCATGTCTTCCCACAATCCCTTCTTAAGTGGTAGAATACACGTTCTAATTATGGTTGTGTTTTAGGTGAAAATGAAAAGGGATTGAGAATGGATGTAAAGCAGTTAAAGGTGATCGACCTTTTTGCGGGTGCGGGTGGGTTTGGTCTAGGGTTTAAGTTGGCTGGGTATGATTTATTATGCTCGCTGGAATTTGATCAATGGGCTTGTGATACCTTAAGAGAGAATGATAAACAGCAAGTTGTTGTAGAGAAAGATATTCGTGATTTCCAAGCACCTGATGAAATCAAGTCTGTTTGTTCTATTACGCCTGACTTAATCATTGGAGGGCCACCTTGTCAAGGCTTTAGTATTGCTGGTCCAGCGCAAAAAGATCCAAAGGATCCTCGAAACAGCTTGTTTGTTGATTTTGCTCGATGGGTTGAATATTTACAACCTACAGCCTTTGTAATGGAGAATGTAAAAGGGTTATTGTCACGAAACAATGCGGCACATGAGCGCGTGATAGACATTATCCAAAACACATTTGAAAATATTGGTTACAGTGTAGAACTTTGGGTATTGAATGCCGCCAATTTCGGTGTGCCTCAAACTAGGGAAAGAATATTCATTGTTGGAAACAATTTAGGTATAGATAAAATCGGGGAACCCCAAATAAACCATAATCTAGATATCACAGGTTATCCAGAACAAAATGAACAATTATCATCATTCCCAAAGGGAGAATTTTCTCTTGTCCCCGCGATAACTTTGTGGGACGCAATATCTGACTTGCCAAATCTACAAGCTAGTGAAGGGTGCGAGGTGCAGGCATATTTGCATAGACCGACAAATTCTTATCAGGAATGGGCAAGAGAAAATTCTAATGCGCTGTTCAATCATGTAGCAATGAATCATTCACCTCGTCTGGTCGAAAGATTCAAACATATAGGATGGGGGGAATCAAGCGCAGATGTCCCTCCAGAACACATGCCACGCACACGTAACGGCAATGGCAATCTGTCTCATCAGGCTTATGACCAGAACAATCGCAGGTTGCATCCTTATAAACCGTCTCATACCATTGCCGCTTCTTTCTATGCCAACTTTATACATCCTTTTCAACACAGAAATATTACGGCACGAGAAGGAGCACGCCTTCAATCATTCCCTGATTGGTACAGATTTATGGGCAAGAAAACAACTCCTTCCCATAAATTACTAAAACGCGAAGGGCGGTTGGAAGATGCCCATTTATGCCAATATAACCAAATAGGCAATGCCGTTCCACCTTTGTTAGCTAGAGCGATAGCAATTCATTTACGCAAGGAGTTGTTTGATGTTAGTACACGGTTCCAATCTGCTTCAAAAAGAAGCACATCAGACGAAATACTTGGACGCAGAGAGCCGTCAATACCTCGCTGAGATTAGAGAAAAATACAATGCTTGGCATCTAGCCAATGCCCAGTTAATTGGGCCATCTGCGAAGTGCCTAGATCAGGATCAAGAAATAGTTCAACAACGTGTTGTTCTGCTTGAAGAGTATAAAGATTTTCTTGATCAACAACATTATGCAGAAAAGTTTGACTCTCGCTCTAATCTTCATTCCTCTGTTCTGGAAGAATTTTTGTACTACTTGTTCCGGGATTTAGTAGCAGACTTTGGGAAAAACGCACTTATCGGCAAATCCCATGCCTTCAAGGACATATTTTTTGCCCCACCTAATTATCAAGGTATGATGGAACGTGCTCATGCTCGCATTGAGCGCAAAGATCATGACTTTGTAATTGGGGTAACCATATCGGCAAACCTTGATTTGAAGACAAATCGCGACCATGAAAAGGATGGGCAATTGAGAATTGCAGAGGAACCGGGCGAATATACTGCGCGTTGGCAAGAAAACTCTGAAATACACTACTTTGATATAGCTGCTGTAGCTATTGAATGCAAAACGTATCTGGATAAGACAATGCTTGAAGGGTCATCGCGTGCTGCTGAACAATTGAAAGCTCGTAACCCTAATTCTTTGTACATAGTTGTCATGGAATGGCTTAAGCTTACCAGTGCCGTCAATCTCCACAAGTATGAGGTTGATCAAATATACGTTTTTCGGAAACAGAAAAACACAGACAGGGAATTTCGATTTGCTGACAGTTACCACAAGAAACCTATTGATCCCAATGTCGTATGGCATCTGTATCAAACTGTCCGCAATCACCTTACAAAAGATTGGGAAGGTGGGGTAGAACAAGGATTAGAGCGGGGGTGGTTACTCTAGAGTGATCGCAGATCTTGTCGGGTGCATTAACCAAATCTAACGCAGCCTAAGTTTGATCGCTATCGCTGTAGTCAAGAGTGTGATCTCCGATCTTTTTGGGTGCGTTAATAAAATGTAACGCGCCTTATTTTGTTTTAACGCAAGTGATTGTCTCGCAGTAGATTCTGATCAGGTATAATGCCAGATAAGGCAGCAATTTAAGAAAATTTACAATCAAGGATATTTTGGCACTGGTCTCAAACGATAACAATGATGGAAATAATTTTTCAATAGAAAGAGATGTAAAAAATCAAGGCAAAACTACGATCAAGATCAATGTGCAAATTGGGAAAGAAGTCCTTGAAAAAATTGATATGCCTGAACATAAATCGGCTCTGAAAGAATTAGACAGGGGTCGTCTGCTTTTTTATGTGACTTTTGCAGGCGGCAAGGGATACCTTGATAATAAAATATTTCTAAGGGATGTTATTAATGCGTGAGTTAAAATATATAGCTGAAACTCCACTTAATCATAGGAAGGATTACGGTCAGTTTTTTACACCTATGTGTGTTGCTCGCCTCATGGTACAGTGGGTTTTAAAAGATAATCCAGAAACAGTATTAGACCCAGCGTTTGGCTTAGGCGTTTTTTATGATGAAGCAATAAAAATACCTTCAGGTAATCAAGTACATTTCATTGGATATGAGATTGATAGAAATATATTTGAGTTTCTCAATCGTAATGGTGACAGTCCTTATTTGAGAGTTATCAATAGTGATTACCTCGAAGCTGAAACTGAAAAATTTGACGGTATCATTTGTAATCCACCATATATGCGATTTCAGAAATTTCTTAAGCGTCATGATATATTACCAAAAATTGAAGAAAAAATAGGGAAGAAACTTATCGGTTACTCTAATATCTCTTCCGTATTCCTTGTCAAGTCTTTAAGAGAACTTAAAATCAATGGTAACTTGGCGTATATTATGCCTTTTGAGTTTTTTAATACTGGCTACGGAAAAGAAATCAAAAAAAGTCTCCTTGAAAATCATTTATTGAAGCAAATAATAATCTTTGACAATGAAAAAGAAATTTTCCCAGAGGCAACGACAACTGTTTGTGTGCTTCTTTGTAAAAATGACGGAAAAAAAGAAACCATTAAAATTTTACAGATTAAAAAAAGTGATGAAATAGATAAAATATCTGATATTAGTAAATTCTATCAGTGGGAAATCGAACCATCGAATTTACCATACAACCAAAAGTGGACACCTATTATTTCATCATTGTTCACTGAACAAGTATCTCCAAATGGCTTCTGTAAGTTGTCCCTATACGGTAGGTTTACGAGAGGTATTGCTACTGGCGCAAATGAATTTTTTGCGTTAAAAAAATCACAAATTGAGCAACGGAAGTTGAGTGATAACAATATTTGTAAGTGTATTACAAAAAGCTCTCAAATCCGCAAAGCAGTATTTACTGAGCATAATTTTAATATGCTATACAATGAGGATAAGCCAGTCCATTGTTTAGATGTAAAAGATCACGACAACTCTGAAATACGAAATTACATAAAAGAAGGCGAAAAATTGGGATACCATGGGAGGTATCTTACAAAAACAAGGAAGACCTGGTACAAAATTGAAAATAGAAAACCGGCTCCAATTTTATTCGGCGTCTTTAGCAGGGGCAGGTTAAAAGTAATACGCAATTTCACAACAGCAATAAATTTTACCTGCTTTCATTCCTTTTATCCAAATAAATTCGGACAACAATTTATTAATAAATTATTTGTGTATTTGCTCAGTGATATTGGACAGGAAATAATAAAAATCAATAAACGAAGTTATGGTGATGAATTAGACAAGTTTGAACCAAGGGATTTGAATGATAGCTTATGTCCAAGCCAGAAACAATTTGAAATGATCAGTGATGAAGATGCTGAAGAAGTAATTAGTATTGCACAAAATGATCACAAAAAAGCAATTCTCATGAGTAATGCTCTGATCAAAAGACTTATGGACTCCCAACAATGCGCTGCACCGGACGGCAATTCTGCTGCGCTCCATAGTGCGATCGCCGATCTGGTTGGGTGTGTTAATAAAATAGAACTCTTGCAAATTAATTATATGTTATAATGATGGGTTAACTAATTTTCCCCAAAAAATTAGTTAATCAGTACATTCGTCCTGAATGAAAACTTGAAGTTTAACTTTTAACTCAAAACTCTTTAGAGCTGCTTTAATTTGGTTATCAAAACCTCTTTATTTAAGCAGCACAAACTATCTCAATTTTTATAATTGAGAATAAATTCTCCTTGACTTGATTAATCTTTAGGCAACTTTTAAGAAGCTGCTATACCTATCCCTAACTCACAGTTATAAATAGCCGCCAACAAGTTAACTCTTAAACTATATCTTCGACGACGATTCCGATATTTACAGGATAAGATTTTAAAGGTTTTGAGTTTCCTATTTATATGTTCAATGATAATCCTTTCTTTGGCTAAAGCCTTGTTATACTCTTTTTCTAACTCTGTTAATTTTCTATTTTTCGGTTTCTTTTTCGGTGTATAACTATTACTATGGTATGCAGCTATTCCCTGATAACCACTGTCTTCTATGCTGGTAGTTAAAGGATGAAAACGAACTCGACTTTTTTTAAATAAACTAAAATCATGACCTCTGCCTTTCCCACAAAAGACACAGATAATTTCCTCTGTATTTTGATCAGCTACTAATTGGGATTTTAAAGTATGATAACCTCTTTTACCCCCCAAAAAATCTTTCTGTTTCTTTTGGGGGCGTTCAATGGGAGTTTCCGTTACATCCATTACCGTTATGACCGGTATCTCTGCTTGATTGAGTAAAGCTTTTTTTCCTTTTAAACGGAAGTTTCCCGATTGTAAAAGCATTTTTTCCGTCTTATTTACAATCCGACATATAGTTGATTCTGATAGTTCCCAGCTTGTACCAATGTGAAAATATGTTCTATATTCTCGCCAATATTCTAACGTTACTAAAACTTGTTCTTCTATAGATAGTTTAGGTTTCGGTCCCCTTTTAGATGGTGAATTAGAGTCGGCTTCAACACTTTTTACTGATTCTACCATCTTTCTATATGTTTGTTTATACACACCGAAACGGCGTTTGAATTGTTCATCTGATAAGTTTTGATAATCCATAATTTTGCTAATAAACATAGCAAAATTATAGATGATTTCCTGACCTAAGATCACATTTTATTCTTTTTTCCACTTCAATCTAAGAATTGAGAAAAAAGCAAAACCTTATATCATACCATAAAAAAATTATGCAAGAGGTCTAATGTAACGCGCCTTATTTTGTTTTAACGCAAGTGATTGTCTCGGAGCAGATTCTGATCAGGATTTTGTAGGCTGCATTCCCCAAGACAACGCCTAATTACTCCGCCAATAAATTCCTGGGAACGCACCAAGATTTGTTAGCGCTCTCCGTAAGGATTCAGATCATAGAAAAAGCATTCAAACCTATACTAGGTAAGCATTTGGGCGAATTATGCCAAAATACTCACTCTCATTAAGAAATGCTGAAAGCCTTAATTCTCGTGCTTATTGACAATGAATCTGTTAGTTTGGTGAGTTTTGAGATTGTAGAAGCCTCTCTGTGAATGCGTTTGAGGCACCTGAATCCTTACGCGCTCTCCTTATCTATTTATGTCATAATTATTTTTTATTCTGGTCAGCCTAAAAATTAGGTATCGGTTATGAACGCATTTACTGCTGTTGTAGAAAAAGATTTTGATACTAATCTCTATGTTGGTTATGTCCCTGGGTTCCCCGGAGTACATTCTCAAGGTGAAACTTTAGATGAATTACAGACAAATCTTTGTGAAGTGATAGAAATGATCCTTGAGGATGAACAAACAAAATTTAAAACAGTATTTGTGGGTACACAGTAATCATCAGCAATATACCTGTTCTGAAACCACAGGAAGTGGTTCGTATCTTAGAAAATCTTGGCTTTGTTGAGGTACGTCAGAAAGGCTCCCATAAACAGTTCTGTCCTGAAGATGGACGTGCAACTACTGTTCCATTTCATCAAGGACGAGATATTGCACCTAGATTATTACGACAGATTGCGAGCGATATTAACTTGACAGTGGAAGAGTTTTTAGAGTCGAGGTAAAGTCTATTTTCGCCAACTTTTAAAGCAGTGCCAAATACCAGTGTATTCCTATGACGTTGACGATTTTGAGTTAGATTTGAAAAACTTACGGGAGTTGGGGCGATTGTGATTGTTGTTAGGGAAACAATGCTAGACCTCTCTGTGCGGTAATTATCCTCAAATTGAGGTGATTAAACCCCACAGTGCCATATTAATTCTTATTAAGGGGTGTTAGACCGATGGAAGTGGGATACTATAATAGAGGAGGTTGCTCGACCGCAGGGAGCAGTATAATTAATCAGCAATTCTCATTTTAAAAAGTAACAAGTGATACAGACAGAAACAAAGCTTTAAGCAAGCTACAAAATGCGCTCCCGCGAGTGCGACTGCATCGCAGAGAAGTGAGTATATAGAGTATTTATACTCAAAATATTTGAAAGATGGGAGAAATCTAGAACAAAAGTTCTCTACATCAGAAAGAGAACCAAATAAAAATTGATGATTGTTGTCTGTTGAGGTAAAATTATTAAGTTGGAAATATTAATTAATCAAACTGTTCTGCGATGACGAAAAAGGCTGTGACTTTAGAAATTCCTGAATTAATACAATTTTTAGTTCAAGAATTACATGACTTACCCGATGACAGAAAACCAGGAAACAATACCAAATATCAGGTAGAAGATGCAGTTAAGGCGGCTTTTTCGGTTTTTTTTACTCAGTCACCTTCTTTTTTAGAGCATCAACGTTTGATGAAAAGTAGTAAGGGAAAAGATAATGCTTCAAGTTTATTTGGTATCAAAAAAATACCTTGTGATCATCAAATCAGAAACCTGTTAGATCCTATCCCAGCTGCCACAATATTTGGCTCTTTTCAACAAGTCTATCAATGGTTAAAAAAACAGGGAGTTATTAAAAAATTTTTCTACTTAGATGAGGAAATTTTAATAGCTTTAGATGGTACGGAATATTTTTCTTCAAAGAAAATTAGTTGTCCCCATTGTAATTGCCGCAATCCTCGTAATGGAACGACAACTTATTTTCATGGTTGCGTCACGCCAATTGTGGTTTCTCCTGAGCAAAAACAAGTGATTAATTTAGAACCAGAATTTATTAAAAAACAAGATGGGCAGCAAAAACAAGATTGTGAAAATGCGGCTGTTAAAAGATGGTTAGATAAGAATCATCAAAAGAAGTATGGTTATCCTGTAACCCTGTTAGGAGATGACTTATACTCTCGCCAACCTATCTGTGAGTTAGCTCTAAAACAAGGTTATAATTTTATTTTTGTTTGTCTTGAAACTTCTCATAAAACCTTATATGAATGGCTAGAATTTTTAGAAAAAAGTGGAGAAGTTAAAGCCGTAGAAAAGAAACAATGGGATGGAGGAAAGAATCTCATTTATCGTTATCGTTATGTTTCTAGAGTTCCTCTGAGAGAGGTCGAGTCAAGTCTCGAAGTTAATTGGTGTGAAGTCACGGTCATTAATGAAAAAACACAGAAAATTATCTATCAAAATAATTGGATTACCAATCATGAAATTCCTGAAAATAATGTTGAAAAAATTGTCAAAGCTGGACGCAGCAGATGGAAAGTTGAGAATGAAGGAAATAACGTTCTTAAAAATCACGGTTATAATTTAGAACATAATTTTGGTCATGGTCAAAGTCATTTATGCGAGTTCTTGTTGTCTTTAAATTTACTAGCTTTTTTATTTCATACCGTTTTAGATTTAGTTAATCATACTTATCAAAAGATTCGTGAGTTATTAGTTACTCGCACCAGTTTTTTTAATGATATTCGTACTTTATTAAAATATTTTTGGTTTAAGAATTGGTCAGAGTTTTTCTTGTTTATTCTTACCGAATATGTCCCGCTCAAAAAAATAAATTCTAGTTAAAAATGTCAATTTTTCGAGAGAAGGAAAGATTATTTTATTCATTGAAAAAACCAGAAATTAGGTCAGAATTTCAGCTAAATTTATGAGTTGAGATAAGTTTTTTATGGGCAGATATTTTAAAACTGTCTCTTGAAGCTAATTATGATGATTATCTTGAAAAAAATGATAATTAGACAGAAGTTCTCTTGTTCACATAGAGAACTTTATCTTCTTTTGTTTTCAAAATGAGAATTGCTGCTGGAATTATTAATTAGTTGGCGGGTTAGTATGGAAATAAATAACATCCTAGAAACTGAAGATAGAGAGGTGTTTATGACCTTATCTCAAACCTATCAGGAATGGAAGGAAGCAACTAAACAGGAAGGACGACAGGAAGGAAAACTGGAATCTATTCCCCGTTTGCTGGTTTTGGGTTTAAGTGTGGAACAAATCGCTCAAGCTTTGGATTTAGACTTAGAACAGGTCCGACAAGCGGCACGAGAGTAAAGGTGGAGAGTTAAAACGCAAAAATGCCACAATGGATAAAATAGGCATTTTCTGACTAACTGACATCTTCTATGAGCAACCACCTAAGCGGAAGCGAGATTCGCCAGCGATTTTTAGACTTTTTTGCGGCCAGAAACCATAAAATTCTCCCTAGTGCCTCTCTAGTACCAGAAGACCCCACCGTTTTGCTGACTATTGCGGGAATGCTCCCTTTTAAGCCGATTTTCTTGGGACAAAAGACCCCAGAATTTCCCCGCGCTACCACTTCCCAAAAATGTATTCGCACCAACGATATCGAAAATGTCGGCCGGACTGCTAGACACCATACTTTTTTTGAGATGTTGGGCAATTTTAGCTTTGGTGATTATTTTAAAGAACAAGCGATCGCCTGGGCCTGGGAATTGTCCACAGAAGTTTTTAACCTTCCCCCCGAAAGATTAGTCGTTAGTGTCTTTAGAGAGGATGAGGAAGCTTTCGCTATCTGGCGCGATAAAATCGGTATTCCTGCCCATCGTATCCAAAAAATGGGCGAAGCGGATAACTTTTGGGTATCGGGTCCCACGGGTCCCTGTGGTCCCTGTTCGGAAATTTACTACGATTTTCACCCGGAATTAGGGGATAAAACCATCGATTTAGAGGATGATAGCCGTTTTATCGAGTTTTATAACCTCGTCTTCATGCAGTATAACCGCGACGCGGACGGCAATCTAACACCCCTAGCGAATAAAAATATCGATACGGGGATGGGTTTGGAACGGATGGCGCAAATCCTGCAAAAAGTCGCCAATAACTACGAAACTGACCTAATTTTCCCGATTGTCGCCGAAGCAGCCCGGTTAGCAGCCATAGACTACCAGAAAGCGGACGAAAAAACGAAAGTTTCCCTAAAAGTCATCGGCGATCATGTGCGTTCAGTAGTACACATGGTGGCGGATGGTATCTCAGCATCGAATACTGACAGAGGTTACGTCTTGCGTCGTCTGATTCGTAGAGTAGTACGGCACGGGCGTTTAATCGGTATTGAAGGTCAATTTATCACCAAAGTGGCGGAAGTGGCGATCGCTCTTTCCGAGTCCGTCTATGGCAATGTTCGGGAACGAGAAACGGTGATCAAGGCAGAATTAGAGCGAGAGGAAGCGAGATTTTTAGAAACCCTAGAAAGAGGCGAGAAACTGCTCGAATCGATTCTAGAAAAAGAAAAAAGCCAGATTTCGGGAGTCGATGCCTTTACCCTTTATGATACCTATGGCTTCCCCCTCGAACTCACTCAAGAAATCGCCGAGGAGCAGGGTTTAAGCGTCGATACGGCGGGTTTCGAGCAGGAAATGAAAAAACAGCAGCAAAGATCAAAAGCCGCCCACGAAACCATAGATTTGACGGTACAGGGCAGTTTAGATAAGCTGGCAGAACATATTCACCCGACGGAATTTCTCGGTTATACGGATTTGCAAGCAACCGCAACAGTAACGGCGGTTTTAGTCGCTGGTAAAACGGTGGAATCGGCCGCAGCAGGCACTGAGGTGCAGGTAGTTCTCGATCAAACGCCTTTTTATGCTGAATCGGGTGGACAAATCGGTGATAAGGGTTATTTAACCGGCGATAATCTGCTTATCCGCGTTGAGGATGTGCAGAAAGAATCGGGGATTTTTATCCATTTTGGTCGGATTGAGCGGGGAATTGTCACCACCGGCGATACAATTAATGCTCAGATCGATCGCTCCTGTCGTCGTCGCGCTCAAGCTAATCATACCGCGACCCATCTGCTACAATCGGCCCTGAAAAAGCTTGTCGATGGGGGGATTTCCCAAGCAGGTTCCCTCGTCAGTTTTGAGCGCCTCCGTTTTGATTTTAACTGTCCTCGTCCCCTGACTGGTGCTGAATTGCAACAGGTGGAAGAACAGATTAACACTTGGATTGCCGAAGCGCATGACACCGAGATAGCGGTGATGGGATTGGAAGAAGCGAAGCAAAAGGGAGCTATTGCCATGTTTGGCGAGAAATACGGCTCAGAAGTGCGAGTTATTGATATTCCTAGCGTTTCTATGGAATTATGCGGGGGAACTCACGTTAAAAATACCGCCGAGATCGGTTTATTTAAAATCATCTCCGAGACGGGAATCGCCGCAGGAATTCGACGCATCGAAGCGGTGGCCGGCCCTGCCGTGTTAGCATACCTGAATGAACGGGATCAGGTGGTGCGGGATCTGTGCGATCGCTTTAAGGTCAAACCTCTGGAAATTCCCGATCGCATTACGGCCCTACAATCGGAGTTAAAAGGCACACAAAAGCAGTTAGAAGCGGTTAAACAGGAGTTGGCACTAAATAAATCGGATGCTTTGCTATCTCAAGCTGAATCTATCGGCGAATTTAAGCTATTAGTCGCTTCTTTGGGCGATATTGATGCTAATGCTTTGATGGCCGCAGCCGAAAGACTACAGCAAAAATTAGGGGAAGGGGCGGTAATTTTGGCCTCGACTCCCGCAGCTGATAAAGTGAGTTTAGTGGCCGCTTTTAGTCCCCGGGTGATTAAAGATAAGGGTTTACAAGCGGGTAAATTTATCGGTGCGATCGCTAAAATCTGCGCCGGTGGTGGTGGTGGTCGTCCCAATTTAGCTCAAGCTGGGGGACGGGATGCTAGTAAGTTAAGCGAAGCTTTAGCTAAGGCCAAAAGTCAGTTAACTAGCAGTTTACAATAGTTTTAAGGGTGGGCATTTTGTCCACCTTTAAAAAATTAGTTATCCTCTCAGTGTGATTGGTAAAAATAATATGGAACTACTGATCAAGAATTTGGGATCAATTAGAAATAATAATCAAACTATAGATTTAATGGTTATTGGTGCGCTTCCATATAGGCTCGAAGCAACTGATTGATCTGTGTTTGATAGCCTTTTCCCTGAGATTTAAACCACTCGAATACATCATTATCAATGGAGAGAGTAACTTCAGCTTTGGCCTTGGTTACGGGGACACTTCGCAGCACTACGGATTTAGCAAACATTTCAGGTGTAATTTCTGGACAGTCTGACAAATCAATATCTTCGTCGCTCGGCTCTCCCAGCTTTGGTGGGTAAAATGTATTCTAAGATACATTTATCAAGAGCGAGGGGGTGGAACGAACCACAAAGACACAAAGGACACAAAGATCGATCGATCCTATGTCAATTAAACTTATCACACAGAACCTAGAAGAGCCGTCGCTCATTGCGTCTAATCGTTGCCAATCAGTTTGAGAGTTGCTTAAAGTAGGTTCGTTGTTCATATTTCGTTGCCTTTCTTGCAGAAATAATACGAGTGTAATCCTCACGTTCAGTATGGACAACGGCAATAATTCGCCCTTTTAGTAAACCCAATGTAACAAAACGCTGCTCTCCATAATCGAGACGATCATCTTCAACCGTTAAAAGGTCCCCATCGAAAACGGCGGGAACATCGGCTAAATCTATACCGTGTTTAAGAAGATTAGTAAGTCGTTTTGCTTCATCCCATCAGTATTCCATAACTGAACGACTGTTACAACTTTCAATTAAATAGTCATTATCAACACATTTAGACTCTCATTGTCATATTATAGACTTAGTTAAGAGAATTATTAGAGAACCTTAACCATGCTCAAACATTATGACGTGACCATCCAAGGTGATCGCATCCAATGGCTAGGGGAAAAGCCCAAAGCACAGAATATTCGCGCCATCATTATCATTGAAGAAGAACCATCTCTCTCGACCCAAGTAAAACGCACGACCCCTGCTCATTTAATCGGTAAAGGCAAAACCTTAGGGGATATTGTCAGTCCTATCGTGGAACAAGAAGATTGGGAATGTCTAAAATGATCATCCTTGATACCCATATTTGGTTTTGGTATATCAATGAAAACTTTGAGCAATTTCCCCTAGAATGGAAAGCCCAGATTCAACAAGCCGATAGCGTAGGAGTATCCCCCATTTCTTGTTATGAAATGGCTTTGGCCCATCAAAAAGGTCGTTTAGCACTGGATATTCCCATCCAACAATGGCTTCTCGATGCCCTAACCCCTTCAGGCATTGAATTATTACCTTTAACTCCAGAAATTACCCTAAAAGCGGTTAATCTCTCTCCCGTTCACAAAGATCCCTTTGACCGCATCATTATTGGTACGGCTTTGGAATATAAGGCAAAACTCGCCAGTATTGATAGCTTATTTCCCAAATATCCCGAACTCAAAGATTACCTGATGTCAGCTTAGAAGCCCACTCTCCGAACCCTAAATTTTTACGTCATACCCAAGGACACAAGAGCGGCGATCGCACGATAAATCTCTATAATCTGGAATATCCCCCCATTCCAAACCACCCATGACAGCCAAAGAACAACTCCTGCAGGAAATTGAGAAAAGCTCCGAGCCTCTCCTACAAGAAGTTCTCGACTTCCTCCTATCGGCACGCTCAGAAAAATATCCTGAAACTCGTAAACCCATCTGGCAAATCGCTCAGGAAATTATGGCTGATGTTCCGCCAGAAATTATCGCTCAACTCCCCACTGACGGAGCCGAACAACACGATTATTATCTTGACAGGACACCAAAATGCGAAGATTGACATCCTCGCCGCCGTAAACGGACGGTGATTCCCAAACCTCACGATTTAGGTTTCTGCTTCTTTCCCGAAGGATTTTTCGCACCTGCCTTAACAGATTTACTCTGTCTATCTATTTCGATGTAATTTCTGCCGTACCAACGGCATTTATAGGCTAATTGTCGAGTGATTTCTCCCCAACTAACGTCAGATATTGCCTGAGATAATTTCGGGTTTTTGACCATATTCTTGACGGCTAAATTCTCAACCACAATCGTTTGGTTTTCACGAACTAATTGAGTGGTTAGCTTGTGTAAATGGTCTTTTCTGTTATCGGTGATTCGAGCGTGAATCCTGGCTACTTTGATTCTCGCTTTTTCTCGATTCTTTGAGCCTTTCTGTTTTCTAGAAAGACTTTTAGATGCTCTTCGCAGTCTCCGATAATGCTTGTTAAAATGCTTGGGATTAGATACTTTATCGCCGTCGCTGGTAATCACAAGGCTACTAATTCCTAAGTCAATTCCAATGGCTTTATCTGTTACTGGTAATGGCTTAATTGTTGGGTCATCAAATCTAATTGAGATATGCCAACGTCCAGAAGGATGTAATCTGACTGTTACTGTACTTGGGTCACAAGCTTCTGGTATTTGTCTTGACCATCGAATAGGTAAAGGTTCTGTGCATTTAGCTAAATAGATTTGTCTGTCTTTAAATTTAAAAGCAGATTTGGTAAATTCGGCACTTCCTCCTTGATGTTTTTTCTTAAAGCTAGGATACTTAGTACGACCAGCAAAGAAGTTAGTAAAAGCTGTTTGTAAATGCCTTAACCCTTGTTGTAAAGGTACACAGCTAACTTCGTTTAAAAACTCTAATTCTTCTTGTTTTTTCCAATCAGTTAGCATTGAAGAAGTTTGAGCGTAGCCTACTCTTTCTTGCTTTTCGTACCATGCTTGTGTTCTGAGATGGAGAGCTTTATTGTAAACCAATCTTACACAGCCCAATGTGCGCCGCAATAGCGACTCTTGTTCTGGTGTGGGGTAAAATCGGTAAGAATAGGCTTTTTCCATGTCTCACATTTTAGCATATATTTTGTAAACGATGCTCATATTTGACAGTAAAGCCGCCGTAAAACGGCAGGGTTTCAGACCCAAATTTTTCAATGAAAATAATTTTGTAACCGTTCAGGGGGGGGGTTCAAGCGACCAGTGGCATTGACTCTGTGGGCAAAAATTGCTATTAACTACCCGGAGGGGGAATTACAGGAATTTCGATCCCGTCCGGCGCTAAGGGGGGAGGTGTGGGGGTTAGTTCTGGCTGGTAAATAGGTTCAGGCGTACTAACTAAGGGAATATTTTCCAGCACGGGAAGACGGGGAGTGATGGGTTGCGAAAACAGCGCTTGAATTGCCGCTTTTCTGGTTTCTGGAGGTTCCAAAGCTTGCTGCCAGAGACTTTCATAAAAGAAGAAAATCACCCCTAAACCCCGTTGACGAGCAGCCAATACCTTTTCTTCAATAAAGGGTAACGCGATCGGTCGATTGCGTAAACCGGTTAAAACCCCCACACCAGTGGGTATCGTTTGCTGGGTTTCCTGAATTTCGGGACGCTCTAATTGTTTGAGAAAACTGGGCAGATCGGGACGATAAACCTGTACAATTAACTCATCGACTAATCCTTGCCGCACCCAACCGAGCCAATCCTGTAGATGACCATTATAGGCGAATTCGTAGGGATTAGGGGCGATCGAAAGCAGTATATTCGGTTTAATTGCCTCAATTGATTCTTTGAGATTAGCCAGAAAAGCGGTGATTTTATCGGCCCGCCATTTTGTCCATTCGGGATCCCGGGGGTTAGCCGGAGGCGTTTTTTCGGTTTCCTGTTGATAAAGGGCGATAGTATAGGGATCATAGCCGAATTCGTTGGGTAAACTCAGATGATCGTCGAATTGGATGCCGTTAATATCGTATTGTCCCACCACTTCCAAGACTAATTCCCGCAGAAAATTCTGCACCTCGGGACGGAAAGGATTCAACCACACCACCTCACCGGCTGCCCCTACCCAAGTGGTCCCTCCGTCCCGTTTTTGGGTTAACCAGTCCTGATGTTTTAAGGCTAATTCTGAGGTGGGAGGGGCCATAAATCCGAATTCAAACCAAGGAATGACCAATAATCCCCTGCCACGGGTTTGTTCCACCAATTCTGCCAAGATATCTTGTCCCTGCGCTCCCGTAGGCACAAAAGGCTGTATTCCTTCCCGTTGAGCGATCGCGCTAGGATAGAGAGCATAACCGGAATTCCAAACCACGGGATAGATAGCATTAAAATTGAGATTAACTAATTGCTCGATCGCCTGTTGTCGTTTATCCCTGTCCATCAGCATCGCAGTATCGTTGGTGGTGATCCAAACACCGCGGATATCAGGATCTCGACTTTGAGAGAAAGCAGCGGAAAAATAGCCTAATAGTAGGACTATGAGAAAAGATGCTAAGAATAGTAGTATGGGGAGCTTTTTAAGAATTTGCCGCCAAGTGCTGGTCGGAATTAGAAAAGTCATTTCTTTAAGGTGAAGATTAACGCTTTTAACTGGTTATGATAACAGCTTTGCTCAACTCTTTCAGGCTAGATCGACCAAAAATATATAGCTAGGGTTTGCCGAAAAAGTTTTTCGTGGGGACAGGGTGTGGGGTGTGGGGTGTGGGGTGTAGGTTTTTACCCATTTTCATCTGGTAAATTACCTAATTTTCAGGGAAAAAGTCCCAGAATTTTCCCCCCGATCCCTCCCAGATATGGTACTTTTTGATTGACAAAAAGTCTAAAAGTCTTACCCAACAAGGTTTTTAGATTTATTCGGCAAACCCTAGCTAGACACAATTAATTAGACATATCTAACCATCTTTTGCCTCTTGCCTCTTGCATGAGCGCCTATCCTAACCAAGAAGTTAATTTTGTCCTACTACTTATATATTTACCTATTTCTTCACTTGCGACAATTGACCTTGAGGATAGAAATCATCACGACGAACATCCAATTGATCTAGGGCCAGTAATAACCGATTGGAAGGACGAAAAAGAAATAAGTTGGCCTGGGGAATTTCTAGAACTTCTTTTAACTTATCGGTATCGGGGTTAGTGGTAGTCAGGAAGTATTGTACATCAGCATTAAGACGATAATTAAGGGAAAGCAAATCACCTAAGTTAGTCCAGTCATTACCTTCGTCGCTGATAATAATGGCATTGGGTACAGCATTAATTTTTCTGGCAACTTCGCCATTCCAATAACTAGGAACTTTTGCCCAACTGGTTTCGGAAAGAGCATTATTAAAGTTAGATATTATACTAGCAGTTAACAAAAAAGTCAAGATAATTTTACCTGAAAATTTACCTTGATTAAGCAATTGTGACAAGAAAAAAGCCACAGTTATATAGATAGTGGGAAAGGTCGCAATTAGATAACGGGTGACAGTTGATCTAGTGGTGGTCAAAATTAGATCGGGAATGACTAAAGCTAGGAAAGGTACTAGGGTTGAGGTAATTAGAAAAGTAAAAGCTATCGGGTTATTGTAGCGATAAACTCGCTCAAAAGCATAGATAGTTAAGATTAAAAAAATTAGTCTATATATATAGGTGAAGATGTTATTAAAACCAAAATCGCTATCGCTAAATGGACAAGTAAAAGTTAAGAGCCATAATTTACCGAACAATACCCAATCGAGATAGTTAACGGCAGCCCAACTGGTGGAGTTAAAGGCCCTTTGAGAGTTAGTTAAAAAAACCTGTAACCAGGGTATATATAAAATTATCATTGTTAACCCAGATAACAGGAAAAATATCAAGTTATTTTTTCGCTCTGGTTTCATAACAAGATACCAAATTATCAAGGCTGCTTGAGCAAATAAGTTGAGAATAAAAAAGAGATGGGTGTAGAGTCCGAGAGTATTAGAGAAGGTGTATAAAGACCAATTAACAAGAGTTCTTTTTTTGAGGCATTTTAACAGCATTAATTGACTGATTATCGTTAACAGAACCAAAAGACTATACTGACGAGACATTTGAGAAAATATTATATCAACTGGAGAGAGTGCCAATAAAATTACTGCTAAAACTGCCGTTAACTTTGATGTAAATAGTTCTAGGGATAGATAGTAAATAAATGGCAGAGATATAAGACTAAAAACAATCGCTAAACTGCGGGAAGAAGCGGGAGAAAAACCGAATATTTTTTCCCAGTAGCGAGAGATAATAAAGTATAAAGGTGGGTGTTGAGGGTCTTCTTGAGCGAGAGATTTTATTGTATCAAAAATATTACTTTCGGGTTTAAGTTGTTGAAATTTTTCTAATTCTGTGGTAGATAAAAGACGATTTTGAAAGATAGTATCAGCGATTTCCTTTGCTTGATAACCAGTGGTTCTAATCGTGGTGTAGGATTCATCATGCCAATAGACTTTTTGATCGATATTTGCCCAACGAAAAACCACACCAAGAGTTAGGATAATTGCCAAAAGTATTAAGAGCCAATTGGTTTTTATATAATTAATATTTGCTTGCATTTTAATAATTAGAGCGACTTTGTTTAAGATTGAGAAACTTGGTAAATTCTGGTTGAAAAAGTAGCTTAATTGTGCCAGTGGGACCATTACGATGCTTAGTAATAATTACTTCAGCCACACCTCGATCAGGACTATCGGGGTTATAATATTCATCTCGGTATAACATCATAATTAAATCCGCATCCTGTTCGATACTATTATGAACGATGATATTATTGGCAATAAAGTTATGCAGTTTATCTACTGTTAAATCATACACTTCTGTCTCTCCATCCGCTTGAATTGCCATAACTTCATCCCAATTAAAAGTTAGGTCTGAATTACTAAGAGAGCGAGGTAAAGCGATATAATTACCAATATTTAGTTCATCTAATCTTTGCCAACCGTGGACGGTCAAAAATTTATGATTGGCTGTAGTTCTAATCGTGCGACCTAAACGAGTTGTTAATCGAAAAACTGGCTTAAATCCTGTGGAAAATACCTTAGTTACCAGTGCTTTTTCTAATTTCATTGTTTCCTCATTAAGAGCAAAAACCGTAAAATTAGAGCAATTCACTAACTGACAAATTGGCACTTTAGCACGAGGATCGGCTAACTCAACTAAACTATCACCCGCTAAACATCCCGACTCGCGTAAATCGGACATCATCGGTCTTTTATTATTGCGAGATTCCACGGCGCGACTTAACTGAGAAAGAGCAATTACTGGAGCATGAATTTCTCTCGCTAAACCCTTAAGACTGCGGGTAATTTTAGAAAGTTCCTGAACGCGATTATCACCTCCCCCTTCCATTAATTGCAGATAATCGATTAAAACTAATCCCATTTGTCCCTTTTTTTCTGCCTGTAAACGCCGCACTTGGGAACGCATTTGAATTACACTTAAATTGGCACTGTCATCGATATATATGGGCAAATTTAATAACTTTTCTAGTCCCCCAAGAACCTTCTCTAAATCATTTTGTCCCAAACGGCCAGAGCGAATCCGATTACTTTCGATTTTAGCCTCATTCGATAACAAACGTTGGGCTAATTGTTCCTTAGACATCTCCAAACTAAAGACCGCTACAGGTAAATTCTGTTGAGCGATATTATAGGCAATATTAAGAGCAAAAGAAGTTTTTCCCATGGAAGGCCTACCCGCGATAATAACTAAATCCGAGGGTTGTAAACCACTGGTCATCGCATCGAGATCATAAAATTGAGTTTCGATACCGGGTAGAGTGGTGGTCTCCTGCATTTTCTCAATTTCGTTAAAAGTTTCGATTAAAGTATCCCCCAGAAAAATTAAACCCTCCTGGGGTCGTTTTTGGGTGAGACGAAAAATCTTTTGTTCCGATTCATCGAAAACATTTTCTAATTCTAGCGTCGTATCCCTGGCTAACTCGATAATTTCTCCCCCGGTGGAAATTAACTGACGACGCATATATTTATCCATCACTAATTCAGCATAGCGATCGATGTTAGCAGCCGAGACAGTGCGCTCAATTAATTGTAACAATCGCGGCATTCCCCCGATTTCTTCCAGCAGATGATTATCCTGTAACCAACTGCTAACCGTCATTAAATCCGTCGGTTTTCCCTTCCCTTGTAAAGCAAGCGCCGCACGATAAATATCTTGATGGGTTTTCACATAGAAAGCTTCTGGAATTAAAAAATCACTGATTCTACCTAACGCTTTTGGATCTAGTAAAATACCACCTAAGATAGATTCTTCCGCTTCAATATTTTGGGGGGGGAGGGATTGATCGCTAATCATTGTCAATGTTGACCGTGCTTTATCATTAATTATAGTCATTCACCCTAATTAAATACAAATGTTCAGGTTAATGATCGGGGTTGGGTTTTGGGGTTGGGTTTTGGGGTTTTAGTTGAAATTTCCCCACTTCCCCACTTCCCCACTTCCCCACTTCCCCCCGCAACGCGCACGAAGTGGTCTCCCCACTTCATAATTCATAATTCATAATTCATAATTCCCACTTCCCCTTTAAACAGGATTTAGTATGACTTTAATTGACTCCTCTCCTCTCCTCCCGGCCGTCTATTTTATTGGTGCGGGCCCCGGAGATCCGGAATTATTGACGGTAAAAGCCTATAAAATTCTCCAAAAAGCCGATGTTATCCTCTTTGCTGATTCCCTCGTCCCCAAACAGATTCTTGAGGATACTCGTCAAGATGCCGAGTTAATTCCCACCAGTAGCATCACCCTAGAGGAAATTATCCCTTTAATGATCGATCGCGTGCGTCGGGGTTTAGCGGTGGTGCGACTGCAATCGGGGGATTTAAGTCTCTATAGTGCCATCCAAGAGCAAATTGAGCTTTTGACAGCAGCAGATATCCCCTTTCAGCTAATCCCCGGAATTAGTGCCTTTCAAGGATTAGCGGCCAAATTGGCCCTAGAATTAACGATTCCCGAATTAGTCCAGACAATTATTCTCACCCGGGTGGAAGGAAAAGCATCTCCCATGCCAGAAAGTGAAGAATTAGCCTCTTTAGCCGCCCATAAAGCCAGTTTATGCCTATATTTAGCCGCCCGTCATGTTGACAAAGCCCAGGAAAAACTCCTACAATACTACGGGCCAGAGCAACAGGTGGCCGTTTGTTTCCGTCTCGGTTGGCCCGACGAAAAAATCTGGATTGTCCCCCTGTCAGAGATGGCCCAATTAACCCATCGGGAAAATTTAACTAGAACTACCCTTTATCTAATTAGTCCCGCTTTAAACCAGATTACAGGAACTCGATCGCAACTTTATCACCCGCAACATTCCCATCTTTTCCGTCCTCATCCTTAGGTATTTTCTGGGAAGTCTATCGAAAGAAACACTAGGTTTCTACCTAAAGTTAGAGTTAAAGAGCGGCGATTTTGTTTAAAATCGCAGTAGGAGGTAAGACAATTTTAAAAGCTTTTAAAATTAGTCTAACAATCCATGCACAACTGCCCTATATGTTCGGGAATTACCCTTCGTCACCTTGTGGCTAGTCGTGCCTACTGGTATTGTCCTCACTGTCGTCAGGAGGTTCCTAACTTCCTTGATTGCTCCATTCCTCGCAGGGTAGAGCGAGTTAGAGCGGAAAAAACAGTCTAGATTTTCAAGTTGGTAGATGGCAATAAGATCTGTGGGATGGGTTAAAAATTAACCCATCCCACTTTACCTATCTATACATCCCGAGGATTGAGATGGCTCATTTCCCAAGTCACATAGGTACCGATCGGACTCCAAATCAGGTAGGGTAAGAGTAGGATGCCCGCCCAAGAAGAAACAGGGAAAACCAAGAGCGCCAGAAGACAACCCAAGAAAAAACCCGTACCTCCGATAATCGTTCCCGCTTTGAGACTGCGTAGTTTACAGGTGACGGGAGTATAGGCAGTAATAGTCAATTCCACCAACAGATAAAAAGCCATCAAAAACCAGCGATTAGCCGGTTGAGCTTCCCAGACTAAATAAGCAGAAATTGCCCCACAAATATAGATAATTGTCCAGATAAGAGGGATTAATCTTTCAAAGGTTAACCAATCGGGACGACGCAAGCGTGCAAACCAACGCACATCGCGAGAATTGAGTAATCCCCCAGCTAACGCTACCAAAAACCCCACGACACCGATAAGCAACCAAGAGGGAATCATGATTTTTAGCTATCCTCCGCTAATTTTGGCTTTGTAACCCGATTCAATGAGAATTTGTAGAATTTTTTGGCGATGATCTCCTTGGATCTCAATGGCATTTTCTTTCACTGTACCACCCGTTCCGCAAGCAGTTTTTAACTGTTTTAATAATTTCGTCAGAGTTTCGGTTTGGCATTGAAAACCTGTAACCATGGTAACGGTTTTTCCCGCACGACCAGAGCGGGAGGTTTGTACTCGCAAATTCTGCTGATTTGGGGGTAATTCAGGGATGGAACGCTCAAAAGCTTGAGAATTGCTTTTATCTCCAAATTCCTGATAGGCAATCCGGTTTTTTTCTTTTGATTTACTCATATAGCAATTAATAGTGGGTTTGGGGGTTGGGGAAGTGGGGAGATGGGAATTATGAATTATGAATTATGAATTATGAAGTGGGGAGAAGGGAGAATAAATAAAGATATAGCGTTTCCTGTTTGCAAGAGGTACATTATCGATGTTGAAAAGCTTAATCAGCAAAAGTTTAAATGTACCACACAGGTGTGACAAACGCTATAATCTCCCGACTATTGACTACTGACTCCTGACTCCTGACTGCTGATAGCTCTTAATTGGTTGGACTGGCAGCGCATTTGATTAAGTTCAGCTGCCGACATTCGATCGAGATGACCTAAAATCATATTAACTCGACCTTGGGATTTTAATTTTTCTCGATGTCGTGCCAAAAAATCCCAGTAAAGAAAGTTAAAAGGACAGGCTAAATCCCCGACTCGTTCATTTTTTTTATACAGACAACCCCGACAATAATCACTCATTTTATCAATATAGTTGGCCGAGGAAGCGTAGGGTTTGGAAGCGAGAATTCCCCCATCGGCAAATTGTCCCATTCCCAACACATTAGTCTGCATTACCCAATCGTAGGCATCGATAAAAACACTATGAAACCAGTTTTCAATCTCTTGGGGAGAGCAACCAAAAATTAAGGCAAAATTGCTCAAAATCATTAATCTTTGAATATGATGGGCATAACCGGTATTTTCCACCTGTGATAATACTTGTTTGAGGCAATTCATCTCGGTTTGTTTACTATCCCAAAAGAAAGCTGGTAAGGGTTGTTGATGCTCAAACCAATTACCATTAGCGTAATCTTCTCCCAGATAATGATAAATTCCCTGCATATATTCCCGCCATCCCAACACCTGACGGATAAATCCTTCGATGCTATTTAGGGCTAAATTATCTTTTTTATAGGCAATTTCTGCTCCTTGAATCACTTCCAACGGCGTTAGTAATCCTAGATTTAGATAGGGGGATAATAGGGAATGCCAGAGGGTTTCTTTTCCCGTTATCATCGCATCTTGGTATGGTCCAAAGTTGGGCAGACAATTAGTAATAAAATGCTCCAAAACCTGTAAAGCTTGTCTGCGGGTTACTGCCCAGCGAAAAGGTTTGATTTTTCCATATTTAGGAATATCTAAAGCTTCCACATCAGCGATAACCTGAAGGGTAATTTCATCGGGTTCAAACCAAAGAGGATCAGTTGTTTTTAATCCATCCTTGGGCGGTTTGCGGTTTTGTTTATCAAAGTTCCATTGTCCTCCTATGGGTTGATTATTTTCCATTAAAATCTGCCATTTTTTGCGACTTTCTCGATAGAAATCCTCTAGTAATAGTCTTTTACGAGATTTAGCCCAATTATTAAAATCTGTCCTTGTCCAGAGAAAGTGATTATTATCAATTAGGGTTATAGCACAGTCTAAATTGAGATTTTTAATTAATCTAAGAAAGGGCAAATCATTAGGCATCATTATCTGTAATTCTTTAATGCCTAATCGTTTAATCCAAGCAGATAAAATTGGTTCAAAATCTTCAGCAACTTCGTAGGTGACAGACCATCCTAAAGTTTTTAATTCTTCGGCAAAATGACGCATCGCCGACCAGATTAAAACTAATTTTTGCTGATGATAGGGTCTTTGTCGAATATGATTGTGGGATTCAATTAAAATAACTGGTGTTTCCTGTGAATAGGCTTGACGATTAGCTAAGGCCGCTTGTCCTGTCCATAATTGATCCCCTAAAATCCAAATGCCAATGGTCATAATTATCTCATGGCCTCTACTATTCCCCCGTATTTTTTAGCCATAATATCCGCCATTTCCCGAGCAGAAAATTTACTGGCTTTGTCCATGCTAGGTGTAAATGTCCCCGTAGAGGTTAAATAATGGGTAAATACACCGACTTTTTTGCTAATAATCCACATATTTCTTGAAGTCAAAAATCAAAAAGGGGATGGGAAGTGGGGTGTGGGGTGTGGGGTGTGGGGTGTGGGGTGTGGGGAGTTTTCTCAGTGAACTGATAACTGATAACTGATAACTGATAACTGATTAGGTTTTTGTCCTGAGACTTTGGGCGCTTAGATAAAGTTGCGTCCATTCTTTGACCACTTGCGTGCGTTTACAGTTTAATTCGCCAGCGATTTCCTCAAGGGTTTTACCCGCTTTTAAGCCCTCGATAACGCTTTTACCCGTGGGAGAAAGGCCAGCATAGTAACTTTGCCATTGACTGAGAGTTAAGCCAAAATTATGCTCTTTCGGGCTGATTTGTAACCATTCAGCGATTAATTCTCTCTCTTCCTTGAGGGCAAAAACCTTAATCGCATGATAGCCAACTTTTTCCCGGAGACGATAGATCTGTTGGATGGGAATATTCATCTCTTTGGCGATCGCATCTTGGCTTTCGCCCCCTAGATAGAGGTTAAACCAAGTCACCGCCTCCCGACTAACATTTTCCTCTAGATACCTAGCAAAACTCTCTTGAACTTTTGCTCGGAGAATTTGCGCTTCTTGACAAGTGCGTTGATCTTCGTAGGTGGCGATCGCATTTTGATCCAGTAAACTTAAGCTAGTTTCCCCCTCATCACCACTAATTTCATCGGAGAGAATCCTGATCATTTCTTGCCGCGGCACATTAGTGATACCGCTTCTCGATTGACGACGGAGATAATTAACAAAACGATAGGCTAACAGGGGTTGATTGCGGATCGGACGCAGAGCATATTCCTCTAGGGTGGCTAACAGAAGCCGATCGCGAGTAGCTTGATCGTTGGTACAACGAGAGATCCATGTTAACTGGGATTGCAGATAGCGATCGCTATTTAACATTTCTTGAATAATTTCTTGCAAGACATCGGCCACCGCTTGCCGACGATCGCGACTTAAGGAAACCCAAGTGCGAATTTTTTGCCGGAGAGTGACACAAGCGCCGAGACGATCAATCAGGTTACGATAGGCGCGGGTGGGACTAACCTTGAGATAGCGTTGCCGCAGAATTTGCCAAAGATAGACTAATCCCCGTTTAGCGATTTCTAGCTCTCTCTCATCTAAATTTTCCCAACGTTGGCTATCTTCACCGAGTAACCAATTGATAATGGTATCCCTTTGGCGATCGGTTAAGGAATCCTCTGTTTGAGAGAGGCGATCTTGCCATTGTTGCCTTAACTCGTCGATTATTGTCGTCATCGAAAAATTGAGTTCCAAACCCCGTCTTTTGAGGACGGCTTTAGTTTGAATATTAGCGCATTTACACGATATATGCTAGAACCTGAGCCATCGAGAAAGCCGATCGCACCGATTTTACCCCACACCCGACTAGAACGAACTAATCAATTAAGTCTTTTGCCAGATAAGGATTTGGGGCGCACGCATCGCTTCCTAGGGTGCGTTTCCCTGAAAACATGACAATTTCAAGGTTAACCAATATTTGGGAATGCACCACCCCTACCATTTATAATTCGGGAACATTTTCCTGTTCATAGTTTTCTATTAATATTCCCAAAATTTCCATTAAAGAAGCAAGAGGATGATTTTCATTTTCTCCTATTTCATCTATCAAATTATCTAACATAATTACTAATTGTTCATATTCTGATTCGCTACGAGGAATAAAGAGTATTGGCTTTAAGTTTGTCCAGGCTTGCCGTGTTTTCTCTAGATCTATCGTCGGCATTTTTTTACTCCTTCCATTTATTTTTGTCCTATTCAGCATGAGCCTGTAGGGTGCGTTCCCTCAAACCATTGTGGCTTTAACATTAATTTGTATTTGGGAACGCACCACCCCCAACGTTTACTCCCTATTGGGTTTCACTATCATTCAACCCAACCCACAATTGAAGGGTGATTATTCTTTTAATTGTCAGCATCAGGATTTTCAGGCTTGGGGGACTTTCAGGATGGTTTAGTTGAGGGCTGTGATTGATTTGCTGCTCAAAACCTAGGGCTATAGGTGAGAATTTTATTAATCAGTCCCGAAAATATTCCCGTTAATTAGCTTTAACTTTCTGCCCGATCGTATCGGCAGTGGTAGTAGAAACCATGGCCGCCATAACTTGTTCGGGGGAAACCGTAAAAGGCAGACGATGAATGTCTGAATTAGGCTGACAGGCAATTGCGGCCGCGTGGCGCAACTGGGCAAGGGAAACATCTCTTAATCCTAAATCCTCTAGGGATTTCGGTAAACCAATTTGTTCATAAAACTGGATTAGTTGCCCCCGGGCCGATACTGCCAATTGATTACCCAAAACTATTTCCTCTAGACGCAATTGGGCGAGGATGCCGTAGGCGACTTTTTCCCCGTGGAGCGCGTGATGGCAAGCGGGAATATGGGTTAAACCATTATGAATTGCATGGGCGCCCACGGTACGACAATTAGCGCCCCCTAAACCACCAATTACTCCGGCTAATAAAACGGTGGCATCTACCACCTGTTTCCAGTCCTCCCCGCCGATATTTTCCAGGGCTGCCGGGGATTTTTGGAAAAGAATATCCCGCAAAACCCGGGCCTGTTGGACAGCGGCAATGATCAGGGTTTCTGTGGAATGACCGCTACTGACGGAAGCTTCGTACCATTTAGCGATCGCATCGCCAATACCAGCGATTAAGGTTCTTTTCGGGGCAGTTTGGATAATACCGTAATCGAGAATTAATAAATCCGGGCAACGGGCTAGGGACAGATCGTAAAGAAACGCCCCCGCGTCAGAATAGATGTTAGATAGGGCTGTCCAAGCGGCACAGGTGGCCGCGGAGGTGGGAATCGTGGCGATCGGCAAATGGCACTGATGGGCGAGTAATTTGGCCGTATCGAGGGCCTTGCCGCCACCCACACCGATGATAAAATCTGCCTCATGACTCTTGACAGATGCCTTTAAATATGCTAGGGAATTTTCCGAACAATCGGGGGCGTAACTGTGATAGCTAGGAGTGAGATTTTTCAGGGGAGATGACAAAAAAGCTAAATTGCGATCGCCGCCCACCACGAGGGGACGTTTACCCAAATCCGCTAATTTGCCGGTGGATTCTTCTAGGGCATTGTCACCCCGAATCACTTGTGCGGGGGCGATTAACAGGGGCAAAACAGCGACAGCATTGGACATTTTTTGACAACCTCAAGGATTATTGGCTAATTTTAGCGAAACTTTCGGGAAAAAGCTGTAGTTCGGGTGTATTATCCCCCGGGGCGGAGAAGGATTTTTTAATCTGTCCTAAGTACAAAGGAGCAGATAAACCGGGCTGAGGATGAACGAGAGTGCGAGCGCTAATGATAAATTGATTATTACCGCCAGCACCGGCGCGACCAGAGGAAAACAAGTCACTAGCGGCTTGTTTTAGGGTTGCTTCCACTTGCTCGGCAGTAACAGTATTGGGCAGGGAGATAACAGCTTGATTAGCTCCGTTATCATAGACAAGGGAGAATCTCACCGCTCCCGGAATTTCGGTACGGGTAAATAATCCTAACCCAAGACCGAAAATCCCCACCGTCAACACAGCCATAAAGCTAGTGACACCGACGAGACGAAAGCGGATTCCCCAACCGACGAGAAAAGCGATAATCGTAAGTACCAAAAAAACCAGCGTGGCAATACCAGACCATTGGGTGTATTTGGCGAAGTTCAGGGGAATGTCCATATTTTCTATAATACTAATTCTATGAAAACGGTTAGCATAAACCATTGTACCTATCCTGTGGTCGAAACTTTCCATTCCGTGCAGGGCGAGGGCTTTTGGACGGGAAGCAATGCTTTTTTCCTCCGTTTGGGAGGTTGCGATGTCTATTGTCCTTGGTGCGACCAAAAAGAGTCTTGGAATGCTCACCGTTATCCCCAACAATCCCTGCGGGAATTGGTAGAGATGGCAAAAGGGGCTAACCCCGCTATGGTGGTGATTACCGGGGGTGAACCTTTGATGCACAATCTTGATCCTTTGACCAAGGAATTAAAAAATCAGGGTTTACGGGTGCATTTAGAAACTTCTGGCGCTCATCCTTTTACTGGGGTTTTCGATTGGGTGACTTTTTCTCCTAAAACCTATAAAATGCCCGATCCTAGTATTTATGCACGGGTAAATGAGTTAAAAATTGTCGTGGCTCATCCAGAGGATTTAGACTGGGCAGCTATGCAGGAAAGTAAGTTATCGGAAGGGGTGATCAAATATCTACAACCCGAATGGAATACGGTAGAAAGCAAAGAGTTAGTCTTTAATTATGTTCTCCAGCATCCCCAATGGCGTCTCAGTCTCCAAACCCATAAGTTTTTAGGAGTCCGCTAGTCAGTTATCAGTTATCAGTTATCAGTTATCAGTTATCAGTTATCAGTTATCAGTTATCAGTTATCAGTTATCAGTTATCAGTTATCAGTTATCAGGAGTCAGTTATCAGGAGTCAGTTATCAGTTATCAGTTATCAGTTATCAGTTATCAGGAGTCAGTTATCAGTTATCAGTTATCAGTTATCAGTTATCAGGAGTCAGTTATCAGGAGTCAGTAGTCAGTAGTCAGTTATCAGGAGTCAGTAGTCAGTAGTCAGTTATCAGGAGTCAGTCTCGATGAAAAAATTTTCACCCCCACAGATGAAAGAGGTTTCCTTCCCTACACCCCACACCCTACACCCTACACCCTCTTTCAAGTCAGGAGATTACTTTTTATTTATTCTCCCCACTCCCCAATTCATAATTCATAATTCATAATTCATAATTCATAATTCATAATTCCCAACCCCTAATTTACTAACAAGAGGTCAAATACTATGTCTAACAACAATTCTGAACGAGTAGTGCGTCGTGGTCGAGTTTTTCCAGAGATTCAATCTACAGAGGAAGAAAAGGCCAAACATCGCGCCCGACAATTAGAATTTTATCATCGTTGTTGGCCGATTTTTCAGAGTTTACAGCCCCGGTTAATGAAACATTATTATGGTTGGTACATTGCGATCGAACCCGATAGCGGCGATTATTTTATCGATCCCGATCAAGAAGTGGCCAGTAAAAAAGCAAGGGCAAAATATCCCGACAAAATCCATCATATCTTTGGCATTAATGAAACTGGAGTTAGTGGCAGAATATGATTGAAGGGAGATTTGGAACCAAAGGACAAATTTATTTTGATATCGATTTAGTTGGCGATGATGGATTGATTCTACCCGCAGAAGTTATGCTGGATACGGGTTTTACCGAGTTTTTAGCCATAAATAGTCAAGATGCTGACAGTCTTGATTGGCGTTTTTTGCGACAAAATAAATTGATAACCGCTCAAGGAGAAGCATTTTTTGATATATATTTAGGCAGAGTAAGAATTGATGGTCAGGAATACGAAATTCCCGTCTTTGCAGGGGAGGCAATTAAGGAGATTTTGTTAGGTTCGCGGTGGCTCAAACAATTTATCTTAGTAGCTAATTATCAACAAACACAGGTGACATTAGGATAATGACAAAAAAGGCGATTATTTTACTTTCTGGGGGATTAGATTCAGCGACAACAGCAGCGATCGCTTTAGCGGCTGGTTATCAATTAATTGCCCTTTCCTTTCGTTATGGACAAAGACACGAGCGTGAATTAGCGGCGGCGAAAAAAATTGCTAATTTTCTCGATATTAAAGAACATCATCTGATCGAAGTCAATCTATCTTTGTGGGGAGGTTCCGCTTTAACCGATCAATCTATTGCTATTCCCCAAGAGGGAATTAACCCGAATATTATCCCGATTACCTATGTGCCGGGGAGAAATACAGTTTTTATTTCGATCGCTCTTTCTTTAGCGGAAGCAAGGGAAGCGGAGGCGATATATTTAGGAATTAATGCGGTGGATTATTCCGGTTATCCCGATTGTCGTCCCGAGTATTTAGATGCCTTTCAAACTTTAGCTAATTTATCATCGAAAGCGGGTTTAGAAGGGAAAGCACCCCAATTAATTGCCCCTTTGGTGATGGATAGTAAGGTAGATATCGTCCGTCGTGCCGTTAGTTTAGGGGTTCCCATTGCTGATACTTGGTCTTGTTATCAAGGAGAAGTTGAACCCTGCGGTTTATGCGATTCCTGTCGCATCAGAGATCAGGCTTTAATTGAGGCCGGTTATCCCGAATTAGCCACTGCCCTGTTGAAAAACAGCCGGGGAAAATAGGGAGGATAGTGAAAAATGGAGATAATCTAGGCAATTAAATGTTCAATGAGGATTTTACTGCCGATTAATATTAAAACTAAACCGCCGAGAATTTCCACCTTTTGACTAAATAAATTACCGAATTTATGCCCGATAAAAACAGCTATAAAACATAAAGCAAAGGTAATAAAACCAATGACAGTGCAAGCTAAAAGTAAGGGAGTTTTAATCATCGATAAACCCAAACCAACTACCAAAGCATCGATGCTAGTAGCGATCGCTAATCCGATTAAAGTATAGCAATCTAGAGGATTAAATTTTTTTTCTTCGTCGTCATTTTGAACAGCTTCGTAGATCATTTTACTGCCGATCGCCCCTAAAATAATAAAAGCGATCCAATGGTCAAAAGAGGCGAGGAAATCGCGACAGGTTAGGCCGATCCCCCAACCAATCATCGGCATAATCGCTTGAAATCCCCCAAAAAACAAAGCAATTTTCAGAGCCTTATTAACATGAATATGACGAATCATCAGGCCACTGGTCAGAGAAACGGCCACGGCATCGGCGGCTAATCCCACGGCAACAAAGGAAGTGGTTAAAAGTTCGAGTGAAGTAAACATCTATAGTTGTTTATCCTTTAATTTCCCCTTATCTTAACTAATTTTTCCCCAAAAAACTTTCATATTTCTCTCATGATCCTCTCATTTATCTATCATTTCTCTAACCTAATTAGGTAGGCGTTAAAAGTTGTCAGATACCCCCCTTATCAAGGGGGGATTAAGGGGGGATCGGCACCCCCCTTATCAAGGGGGGCAGGGGGGATCGAACCTAAAATCCATTTTTAATTTAATTATAACCAGCTACCTAATTAGTGAGAGGATCGAATTGAAAACGTTTAAAACCACATTACCGGTTCCTGACCGATTGCCTCGACCTGATGGATTGCTTCTGGGGTAAAACTGATAATATCCTCAGCTTCTAGGACTTTTTCGCTCGCTACTGCCATTTTATCGGGAAATTCAGCCGTAGGAGTCCGAGTAACCAATGCTGCTGTTTCATAAATTCCCCTGAATTTTTTCCCAGACAAAGTTAAGAAAGATACTTTTTCCCATCATCGATCATCCCGTCTGCTTTTAAGGTGGCGAACGCTACCATATAGGAAAAGTGCCAAGTAAAAAATTATGATAATTTCGAGAATTACCGGAGAATGAGGTGGGAGAGAACGGTGATAAAATTAGCTAATTGACTCCCCTAACTGAAGCCCCCAATAACCGCTCACTGAAAATATGGCTGATTTTTTTACCACCTATGGTTTTTTAATTGTTTCAATGATATTTGGAGCCAGCTTAGGCATTTCAGTTTATCTGCCCTTAATGGCCGGTCAATTATCCTTAGCAACCCCCGGTTTTTACGCTTTAGGGGGTTATGTGGCCGCCATTCTTTCCACGAAAGTTTTTACTAATACCGGTGGCAATTATCCCCTGGCTTTGGTCTTTTTAGAAATGTTAATTGCTGGCATTATTGCGGGAATATTAGCCATAATTTTAGGTATTCCTGTTCTCCGTTTGCGAGGTATTTATTTAGCTATTGCCACAATCGCCTGGGTAGAAATTTTGAGAATTATTGCCCTTAATCTCGAGATAACCGGCGGTGCGGTCGGTATTTTCGCCATCCCCCAACCTTTCACCACTCAATTAGGCTACCTTTGGCTGGCTTTGCCCCTCTTATTCCTAACTATGCTGTTTCTCTACCGGTTAGAAAACATCAAAATTGGTCGGGCATTTAATGCCATTCGTGCCGATGAATTGGCAGCTGCATCTATGGGAATTAATCCCACCTATCACAAAGTTTTATCCTTCACTTTCGGGGCAGTTTTAGCGGCAGTGGTGGGAGCGGTAAGCGCCCATTTTCTCAATACTTGGAATTCCCGTCAGGGAACTTTTGATGCCAGTATTATTTTCTTGGCTTTCGTTTTAATTGGTGGTTCCAGAACTTTTGTCGGGCCGGTGGTGGGAGGCATTGTTTTAACTGCTTTGCCCGAAGTTTTACGCGCCCTCGGTGGCGTGAATGGTTTACCAATTTGGTTAGGGAATTTCTTGCGCGATGGTCGTTTGATTATTTTTGGAATTTTAATCGTTTTGGGAACGATTTTTTATCCCCAAGGCTTAATTACACCTGAATTAATCAAAAAACTAATTCCTTTTAAAAGACGTTCCTCTCTTAGTCAATTTGATTCCTAGTCATGGATCAATGTTGTCGATTGGATTCCTTTTTAATTAATGATATAATAGGATAGTTTATCCCCCTTTATATTCTCAGTCATCTCCGAGAATGACCCGCCAAATTCACGACCAATTTGCCAAGGAATATTTAGAGGAACTGTTAGCGCCTCTAGGAACCATAAAAAAGAGTAAGAAAGTGAAAAGTGAGGTTCAAGAAATAGATGTCTGGTTTGAACCGGCCAGTTCACCATCAAGGACCGAACTCCCTTTAGGTTTACTCGGAAAAATGGCGGCGACTTCCTGTTTGTTTGAACCTTTCCGTAACCCGCCCTCAGAAATAGAGATTCGCAGTTGTATATCAAAGTTATATACTGTTCATAATGACCTGTTAAGAAAGGCGAAACGGGCAAACAAAACTCTGACGGTCGCAGAATTGCCAGTTTTATGGATTCTCACCCCCACCTTTTCAGCTAGAATGATTCAAGGATTCAGGGCTGACAGCGATGAGAGGAATTGGTTAAAAGGGGTTTACTTTTTAGCTGACTTCCTCAAAGTGGCAATCGTTGCCATCCACCAGTTACCAGTGAGTGAAGACACTTTATGGTTGAGGGTTTTAGGAAAAGGAGAAACACAAAAAAGAGCCGTAGAAGAGTTAGTTCAATTGCCAGAAGATAACTCTTTTAAAGAAAATTTGTTAGAAATTCTAGCCAACTGGCGTAAGAATTTGGAATTGAGAGATAATTTAAGTAGCGAGGAACAGGAGGACATCATGAACCTATCACCAGCCTATCTAAAACAGCGAGAAGATTGGAAAATAGAAGGAAAACAGGAAGGCACTTTAGAGGGACAACTCTCGCTGATAGCTAGTCTTCTGGAAGGGCGGTTTGGAACCCTAGATTCGGAATTGTCTGGTCTAGTTGAACAGATTGCCCAACTTCCCATCTCAGAACGCACCGGGTTACTTCTTTCTTTAGTGAATTTATCCCGCTCTGAACTGTTAGAAAGATTGAGAAAAGATTAAAGTTTTAGTCCGCTCAAGCCATGAATTTTCATGCCAAAATCCTGATGGTAGTTTGTCTGCTGAGTTACTGTCATGGTCAAATCTAGCATTCCCTCAGACGCTCTAGCCGTGGGTTGGATTGAGCTATCATTATTGAGCAGGTATTACCAATCGGCTCAAAAGGCGAAACCCAACCAAGATTGTGAAAATATTCCGGGAAGTTGTTGGGTTTCCTTGCGTCAACCCAACCTACGAGTTTTACTGAATGAAGGGGCATTTATGGTATTTTTATAAACAATTTAGCCGGCTTTTGTGGTTTCTTTTTCGGTAGATTGGGAAGGTTTTAGTTTGCGCTTGAGGGTAGAAGCTGCGCCTAGAGTGCCGAGGGCGAGGAGGCTGAGAGTTGAGGTGGGTTCGGGGACATGAACATGAACGCCAGTCAACCTAATTACAGTATTTTGTGGAGCCATACTACGATCAAAACTAAAGGTATAGAAGTCTCTATGTACTGGAGGATGACTGGTAGAGAAACTATCTGAAATAACACGTCCAAATTCATTCTTTCTAAAAGTGTAATCTGTGGCGACAAAGTCTCCTTCACGTTCATCCAATTTAGGATGGGGTGTTTCTATGTGCGAGACACCTAACTTGACTTCCCAATTATTAGAAGAATTATTGGTTTCTAAAGTAACTAGCCAGTTTCTCAGTAGAGGATTGCCGGAACCACTTTCTTCAGGATTCCAAGACCATGAGACTTCGAGTTCTCCTAGTTTATCTTTAATTACTGTTGGAGTTAAGCCAGCATCAGCTTTTGGTAATTGAGAAGTAAGTACCAACGTAGCGGTTAGCACACCGAGAGAGAACTTTATTCGAGAAGTTATTTGATTCATAGCTTGCACCTTTGAGATAATTGTGTTTTTTTAGGGAGTATATTAGCCGACTTTTGTCGTTTCCTTTAAGCGCTAATATACACACTCCCCCCCCCACAACTGTATTAAAAGCTACAATTTACAAATCTTTACATTCTTCTCCCTAACTAGCGATTCACAGGGGAAAGAGTTTCAGGTATTTTCCCCTGTTTTACTGCTTCTCAGGCGACCTATCGCCTTCCGTGAGGGATTGTGGCGCGGTGTGTCAGATTCGGTAATAGGGTTCAAAATTTCGCTAACATTGTTAGGTAATTATTTATTAACTGTTGTTAAGTCTTGCATCTCCCCGGTAGGCATGATTTCTAGACTTAGAGGTTATCTTGGTAGTTGGGAGGGTGTATTATACATCGCTTGCGATCGCAGTATAATTTCTTAGTTTATGGAGTTAGAGTGAAAAGATGGAGTTCGAGTGGGATGACCAAAAGAACAACATCAATATTGAAAAACACGGGATCGACTTTAATTTTGCCAAGGAAATCTTTTCAGGAGTCTGGATATCAAAACCTGATAATCGCAGAGACTACGGCGAAGAAAGATTAATCGCTTTGGGACTTTTAGGAGAATTTGTCCTAGTTGCAGTGTACACTCTACGAGAACAGAAAATACGGCTTATATCTACAAGACGCGCTAATGCAGAGGAAAGGGGAATTTATTATGAGTATGTCGAGAGAGGAACAATTAAATATCCTTGGTCAGATGAAAGATTCTGATATAGATTATTCAGATGTAGCTGCTACTGATGCCGAATTTTGGCAAGAAGCTACTGTTAATTCTCCTCTAAAAGTTCCTGTAACTCTGCAGCTTGAACCCTCAGTTGTTGCTTGGTATAAACAGCAATTTCCCAAAAAATATCAGACTTTAATTAATGCCGTACTAAAAAAATATATGCTAGAACATAATTGTTAAGTGCGATTTCCGGTTCATAGAAAACTTTTACTTGAGCCATAAGTGTTTTCCCTTAAGCAGAATTTACGCCGCCTCCAGTTCATAATGCAAGACCAGAAGCTCATCGCCTGGCAGAATAGCCATCGCATATTCCCGCCCCTGACTGTCAGAAAATTCCACTAAATATTGATAGCGCGAACCTTTTTCATACACCTCAACCACCGTTCCCACCTGTCCGCTTGGCAAGCTGGGGACAGCCTCATAATCTGGCTCAACCAAAGTCAATCGCTCCCGAGGGACGGAGTTGAGGATGGCAACCAGATCTAAGAGTTTGATGTCTTTCATGGTACTTCACTTGATAAAGGCAGAAATTAGGCGAGGGTTGGGATTAATTAAGCCGATTTCCCAGATAGTTCGCAGTTGTGTTCCTTCCCGTTCTGGTATCGTCCAATCCACTTTAAACTGCTGGCCGAATTCCGTGACCGCTTGTTGCACAACTTCCCCCTCCAGGGCAGCCTGTGAGATGAGCGATCGCAAAACCTCAGCGTTCTCGGCAGTTATTCCCAGACGAGAGCGAAAGACTCTGGCTTGATTTTTTCCTCTGGAATGTTCTGGATTTAAGCAATAGCCAATCAGTTTTTCCATCGAGATTTCTGCCAGTTCCCCGTTGGGTAATTTCATCGGAAATTTTGGGTCTGAAACCCCGCCGTTCTAGGTTGGCTTTACGTTAGAATTAAAAGGCCAGTCTCGAAAACCAAGTGGACGGCGCAGCACCTTGAAAACTCGGCTTAGGGGGTTCCGACCAGAAAAGCTTGG
>NZ_JBHFLL010000229.1:0-10230 GCF_041928595.1 Microcystis sp. BLCC-F209 | reverse complement strand
ATTATTCCTCCCATCGAGAGCTATTCTGAATTGTAAGTTATAACTATTATAATCTCATTTCTCTTTGTGATCAAGTTGAAGATTTTCTAGTTTTTGACTGCTATAAGTATTAATACTCATTGCATAAGTGAGATGCTCCCTCCCCACTTCCCCACTACCCCACTTCATAATTTATAATTCATAATTTATAATTCCCAATTCCCAATTCATAATTCATAATTTATAATTTATAATTTATAATTTATAATTTATAATTTATAATTACCCAACCCCTAACCCGCTTTTTTACTTTTTCCCATGTCTCTAACTTTCCAAGCTGTTATCGCTAAATTAAATGAATTTTGGGCTGATCGCGGTTGTTTAGTTGCTCAACCCTATGATACAGAAAAAGGTGCAGGAACCATGAGTCCCCACACTTTTTTAAGAGCAATTGGTCCGGAACCTTGGGCTGTTGCCTATGTGGAACCCTGTCGTCGTCCTACGGATGGCCGTTATGGCGAAAATCCCAATCGTTTTCAGCATTACTATCAATATCAAGTCCTAATTAAACCCTCTCCCGATAATATTCAGGAAATCTATTTAGACTCCCTGCGGGTGTTAGGAATTAACCCAGAAGATCATGATATTCGCTTCGTGGAAGATAACTGGGAATCTCCCACCCTCGGCGCTTGGGGTGTGGGTTGGGAAGTGTGGTTAGATGGGATGGAAATCACCCAATTTACCTACTTTCAACAGTGTGGGGGTATCGATTGTCGTCCCGTGGCGATCGAAATTACCTACGGTTTAGAAAGATTAGCCATGTATCTGCAAGATGTGGAGGCAATTAATAAAATTCAATGGAATGAAAATATCCTCTACGGTGATATTTTTCTGCAAAATGAAATCGAACAATGTACCTACAATTTTGAGGCTTCTAATCCTGAGTTATTGTTTAGTTTATTCAGTTTATATGAACAGGAAGCTAAACAATTAATCGATCGCTCTCTGGTGATTCCCAGTCTAGATTATGTTCTCAAATGTTCCCATACTTTTAATTTACTCGATGCTAGAGGTGTGATTGCTGTAGCTGAAAGAACCCGTTATATCGGCAGAATTCGCCATTTAGCGCGACAGGTTGCTCAATTGTATTTACAGCAACGAGAAGCTTTAGGTTTTCCCCTACAAACGGTTTAGCGATCGGGGGCATCTCAATTTTGGCGATGCACCCTTAACAAGTGTACTGGCCTTCTTTTAATAACCTCTTTTTATGCTAAATCCTATCTAAAAGTTATGGGAGAGTGGGGAGAAAAAATCCCTAACTTGGGAGTTAATCAGACTATTAAAAACGGATTTGGTATCAGAAAGAGTTTCTAAGAAAAAAAGATGTTAGCACTAACATCTTTTTGGCATTTTTTACAATTTAACTTCAATATCAACCCCGGCGGGTAAATCTAATTTCATCAAAGCATCGATTGTCTTAGAAGAGGGTTGGTAAATATCAATAATGCGGCGATGGGTGCGGGTTTCAAAATGTTCACGGGAGTCCTTGTCAACGTGAGGGGAACGCAGGACACAATAAATCTTTCTTTTGGTCGGTAGGGGAATCGGTCCGATCGCTGTGGCGTTAGTTCTATTGGCAGTATCGACAATCTTCTCACAGGAAGTATCGAGTAAGCGCCGGTCAAAAGCTTTCAAACGAATGCGAATTTTCTGTTGTTGTAACGTAGCCATAATTTCACCTATTGCAATTGTCAAGGTACAAGATCAAGACAGTAACGGAGCAGCTTTTAAATTCACTGCCCCGTTAATTAGTAGATTAGCCTACTTGATAATTTTCGAGATAACGCCAGAACCGATGGTGCGACCACCTTCGCGAATAGCGAAGCGCATACCCTGTTCAATAGCGATCGGGTTGATCAGTTCCACGGTCATTTTGATCCGGTCTCCCGGCATGACCATTTCTACAGTGCTGCCATCGTCGGCGGTGTAGTCTTGGATCGTGCCAGTTACGTCGGTTGTCCGTACATAGAACTGAGGACGATAGTTTTTAAAGAAAGGAGTGTGACGACCACCCTCTGCTTGAGTTAACACATACACCTCACCTTCAAACTGGGTGTGGGGTTTGATTGTATTCGGTTTAGCGATCACCATGCCGCGCTCGATGTCGGTTTTTTGGATACCACGCAGGAGGATACCAGCGTTGTCACCGGCCATCCCTTGATCAAGACTTTTCTTGAACATTTCGATCCCGGTGACGGTGGTGGGGCGAGTTTCTCTGATCCCGACCAATTCCACGTTATCACCCACTTTCACAATACCGCGTTCGATCCGACCGGTAGCCACCGTCCCCCGACCAGTAATCGAGAATACGTCTTCTACCGCCATCAGGAAGGGTTTATCGATCGCCCGTTCAGGGGTGGGGATATAGCTATCTACCGCTTCCATCAATTCATAGATCGCATTTACCCACTCGTTGTCGCCTTTTTTGGCCTTGGGATTTTTGGTCATGTAGTCGAGGGCTTCTTTCGCAGAACCGGCAATAATGGGGATATCGTCGCCGGGGAAGTCGTAACTGGTGAGAAGTTCGCGCACTTCCAGTTCCACCAGTTCCAGTAATTCCTCATCGTCCACCATATCTTTTTTGTTGAGGAAGACCACGAGGTTAGGTACACCCACCTGACGAGCCAGCAGGATATGTTCCCGGGTTTGGGGCATCGGGCCATCAGCGGCCGAGACCACGAGAATACCACCGTCCATCTGTGCCGCACCGGTGATCATGTTTTTTACATAGTCGGCGTGGCCAGGGCAGTCCACGTGTGCATAGTGGCGACTGGCGGTTTCGTACTCAACGTGAGCGGTGTTAATGGTGATCCCGCGGGCTTTTTCTTCGGGAGCGGCATCGATTTCATCGTATTTTTTAGCTTGGGCATTACCCAGAGCCGCTAGGGTCATAGTGATAGCGGCGGTGAGGGTAGTTTTGCCGTGGTCAACGTGACCGATCGTACCGATGTTAACGTGGGGTTTCGTCCGTTCAAATTTAGCGCGTGCCATTTACTTTCTGTTCCTTTGTTTTTTTTTCTTCTTCAGGTGGGTGAACATTAATCAGTCACCGGAGATCAGTTTTAAGTTAGCAGTTATTAGGGTTGATCGATCAAATTTAAATGATCGGTTTGTCTTCACTGCTCACTGCTGACCGGTCACTGATTAGCCGTTCCCTTTACTTTTGGTGATAATCGCCTCGGCCACGTTGCGGGGGACTTCTTCGTAATGGCTAAATTCCATGGTGAAGATGCCCCGTCCTTGGGTTTTGGAGCGAATATCAGTGGCGTAACCAAACATTTCCGCTAGGGGAACTTTAGCGGACACTTTGGCGATGCCGGCCTCGGTTTCTTGACCTTCGATTTGTCCCCGACGGGAGTTAAGATCACCGATGACGTTACCGATGAAGTCTTCGGGTACTTCCACCTCCACCTTCATCATCGGTTCTAGGAGAACGGGGGTAGCTTTCATCACCGCTTCTTTGATCGCCATGGAACCAGCAATCTTAAAGGCCATCTCGGAGGAGTCCACATCGTGGAAAGAACCATCCACAAGGGTTGCTTTCAGGTCGATGACGGGATAACCCGCAACGATCCCCGATTCGCAAGCTTCTTTCATCCCTTGTTCTGACGGGTTGATGTATTCTTTGGGGATAGCACCACCGACAATTTTGGAGACGAAGACAAAGCCAGATCCCGGTTCACCCGGTTCGAGTTCGATGACGACGTGGCCGTACTGTCCTTTACCGCCACTTTGACGGATAAATTTACCCTCGGCCCGTACAGGTTTCCGCACAGTTTCCCGATAGGCAACTTGGGGAGCGCCCACGGTTGCTTCGACTTTGTATTCCCGCAGCATCCGATCGACGAGGATTTCCAAGTGCAGTTCTCCCATCCCGGCGATTACCGTTTGATTGGTTTCGGGATCAACTTTGACCCGGAAGGTGGGATCCTCATCGGAGAGAGCTTGCAGAGCTTTGCTGAGTTTCTCGATGTCCTGTTTGGTTTTCGGTTCCACCGCCACGGAGATCACCGGTTCGGGGATAAAGAGGGATTCTAGAATAATCGGGTTCTTATCATCACAGAGGGTATCCCCGGTAATGGTGTTTTTCAGTCCGATCGCCGCTCCTAGATCACCGGCGCGCAGTTCATCCACTTCGATCCGTTCGTTGGATTTGAGGACGATCAGGCGAGCGATCCGTTCTTTGGTTCCTTTGGTGGAGTTGTAGGCGTAGCTGCCTTTGGCTAACACACCGGAATAGACCCGCAGGAAGGTTAAACGACCGAAGGGATCGGCCATGATTTTGAAGGCCAGAGCAGAGAAGGGCGCATCGTCCTTAGCCTCCCGGATTGCCTCGCTGCCATCGGGAAGAATCCCTTTAACGGCGGCTACTTCCGAGGGTGAGGGTAGGTAATCGACGACAGCATCGAGGAGCAGTTGTACCCCTTTGTTTTTGAAAGCCGAGCCGCAGAGGACGGGAACAATTGTACCAGCAATCGTCCCTTCCCTGAGACCGCGTTTGATTTCGGCTTCGGTGAGTTCTTCACCTTCTAGATATTTTTCTAGGAGTTCTTCATCCGCTTCCGCTACAGCCTCCACCAGCTGCACGCGGAATTCTTCGGCCTTTTTCAATAAGTCTTCGGGAATGTCGGTTTCTTCTATGTCTTTCCCTAGATCGTCCTTATATATATAGGCGCGCATCTTGACGAGATCAACGATCCCGCTCAGTTCGCTTTCTGCGCCGATCGGCATTTGGATGGGAACGGCGTTAGCTCTGAGGCGATCTCTTAATTGTTCGTAAACTTTGAAGAAGTTCGCTCCCGTTCTGTCCATTTTGTTGATAAAGGCAATCCGGGGTACTTTGTACCGATCGGCTTGTCTCCAGACGGTTTCCGATTGGGGTTGTACACCACCAACAGAGCAGAAAACTGCCACCACGCCATCGAGTACCCGCATGGAACGTTCCACTTCAATGGTGAAATCGACGTGGCCAGGGGTGTCAATGATGTTGATGCGATGATCTTGCCAACTGGTACTGATGGCGGCGGCGGTGATGGTGATTCCTCGCTCCCGTTCCTGTTCCATCCAGTCGGTAATTGCCGTTCCGTCGTGGACTTCGCCCAGTTTATGAGCGACTCCCGTGTAGAACAGGATTCTTTCTGTTGTCGTTGTTTTGCCCGCATCTATATGAGCGGCGATTCCGATGTTTCGCACTCTCTCTAGCGGGATAGTCCGTGCCACAGCAACCTCCTTGCTTTGCTTGCCAGTGATGGGATTTTGTTCTAGGATTTTTTACACTATTTACAATTCTATACTTTTCTTGACAGTTTTTTGGCGGCAGCGGTGTGATCCACCGCCCTTAAAGTATCTTTAAAGTATCTTTCTTAGTAACGATAGTGGGCAAAGGCTTTGTTTGCCTCTGCCATCCGGTGGGTTTCTTCCCGTTTTTTGATTGTGCCGCCGGTTTCATTGGCTGCGTCCATGATCTCGTTGGCTAGTTTACCTGCCATGGTTTTGCCGCCTCTGGTTCTGGCATAATGGACTAACCAACGTAGTGCCAATGTGCTACCACGGTTGCTGCGCACTTCCATCGGCACTTGATAGGTGGCTCCACCGACCCGGCGGGCTTTCACTTCCACTAGGGGGGTGGCGTTTTTAACGGCTTTTTCAAATACTTCTAGGGGTTCTTGACCGGTACGTTCGCCGACGGTTTTTAGGGCATCGTAAACGATGTTAGCGGCTAGGGATTTTTTGCCCGATCGCATGATCCGGCGGATGGTCATGCTGACTAAACAGCTATTGTAAACGGGATCGGGGGGAATAGGACGTTTTTTGACGTTTTTACGGCGAGACATCGGAATATTCCTGAATTTTCTAGGTTAACTTTAACTTTTGCTTGACAGTCGGATGATTACAGCCCATCTCAAACCCTCTCCTGCGAGTCTTCAGTCTCTTGGGTTAACTTTGACCGACTCGGTGGGAGTATTTTTTTGGTTAATCAATTCCCTGTTTATTTAGCGGCGGGTTTGGGGCGTTTGGTTCCGTACTTAGACCGCGCCTTTTGACGGTTTTTCACCCCGGTGGCATCGAGGGTGCCGCGAATGATGTGATATCTGACTCCGGGTAGATCTTTGACCCGACCGCCCCGAATCAGGACGACCGAGTGTTCTTGCAGGTTATGACCGATGCCCGGGATGTAGGCTGTCACCTCAAATCCAGAGGTCAAACGTACCCTAGCGACTTTCCGTAGGGCTGAGTTGGGTTTTTTCGGTGTGGTGGTGTATACTCTTGTACAAACTCCCCGACGTTGGGGGCATTGTTTGAGGGCGGGAGATTTGGTTTTTCTTTTCGCTTTGGATCTTTCGTCGCGTATTAATTGCTGAATGGTGGGCATGATAGGGCTGTATCTAAGGTTACTCTGAACTCCTATTACCGAAGGTCAAATCGTTGACAAAAGGTCATTATAGCAAATTGTTGCTGTTGTTGTCAAGTCCGCGATTGTGCTTTTCTCCGGTTTAGATGTTAGAGATTGTCTTTTTCTTGGGCGGCGGCGGCACTCAATTCGGGCGTTATTAGGCGATAAAATTACAGCTTCGTTGTTTTGGCTTGATGGTGCAATTTTAGCGATAATTATCACCTGATTAATCGGCCAATGTCTGAAAAGCTGTCTCTAGCTAACCTCATTTTCAGAACTGGTGTCTAGACTATTAGCTCTTAACGATATATTTAGAGCGTTTGTACTGGATGCGACCCAGGTGTGCTGCCATAAAATATTGTTAACCTTTGAGGTTAACAATATTACAAGGGTCATCTACAATGGATATTGTATTTAAGGAAAAAAAATTTGAGAACGAATGCAATAGCCAAAAACTACTGAAAAAACAGTATGGAGAGAAGATGGCTAAGAAAATCAGGCAAAGACTCGACGACTTAAAAGCAGTTATTGTCCTGGAGGAAATGCGATCGCTGCCGGGACGTTGCCACGAATTGTTACATAACCGTGCTGGACAACTATCTCTAGATTTAGTTCATCCTCTCAGACTAATTTTTGAGCCGGCTAATATACCGATTCCTCAAAAAGCAGACGGGGGAATTGATTGGCAGAAAGTAACCGCAGTCGTAATTATTGGCATAGATGACACCCTTGACTAATACTATTGAGAACAGATATGCACCGGATTTTATTTCTCCACCGGGAGAAACCCTTGCCGAAATCCTAGAAGAAAGAAATATGTCTCAATCGGAACTAGCCCAACGCATGGGCAGACCAAAAAAGACTATCAATGAGATCATAAAAGGTAAAGCGGAGATTACTATCGATACCGCCTTACAGATAGAGTTAGTGTTAGGAACTCCCGCCAGTTTCTGGATAGAGCGCGAAAGACTTTATCGGGAATATTTAGCGAGAAAAAATGAGAATCAAAGATTAAAAGGTTATTTAAGTAGGTAGGCACAATTATTTGTAGGATGGGTTAGCGGTAGCGTAACCCATGCGGGCGTTGGGTTTCATGCTTCAACCCAACCTACGTTCATTTTATATTTAATTCCACCCACCTACTTAGGCTGGTTAAAACAAATTCCTTATCGCCAGATGACTGAATTAGGCTGGCTCAAGTTTGATGAGGATAAAATAGAGCAATTACGAGAGAGCTTGAATTTTTTTGCCGTTGTCTCCCCTGAGAAATGGGAGGAGATTTGGGGGATAAATTTATCGATTGATTTTAGAAAGTCTCAAGCATTTGATAGCGATCGAGGGGCAATAACGGCATGGTTGCGTCAAGGAGAAATAGAAGCATCGAAAATTAATTGTGCTGATTACAACGAGTTGAAATTCAGAGATGCCTTGCGACAAATTCGTTCGTTAACTATTAAGTCTATCGAGGTATTTCAACCGCAAATGATCGAGCTTTGTGCGGCAGCGGGGGTTGCCTTAGCCTTTGTCCCTGAACTTCCGAAAACAAGGGTACACGGTGCTACCCGTTGGTTAGGTTCTCACAGAGCTTTAATTCAATTGAGCGATCGATACAAAACAAATGATCATTTTTGGTTTTCTTTTTTTCATGAAGCTGGTCATATTTTATTACATGGGAAACGAACTTTATTTTTAGAGGGGCAAGATATTCAAGATACAATTAAAGAAAAAGAGGCGGATGTTTTTGCGGCTAATTTCTTAATTGATCCTGGAGATTGGCAGAGATTTATCGCCAATAATTCTCTGAATAGAAAAGCTATTAATCAATTTGCCGAACAACTAGGGATACACCCTGGTATTATTATTGGTAGAATGCAACATGAGCAAATTACTTCTTATCAAAACTATAATGATCTTAAGGAGAAATATTGTCTAAATACGCAGAATTCCTTTTTGGTATTGACGAGTGACTCCCCAAAAGGAAAACTTCCTATCTCACCATTAAGATAACTGCTGTAAGCGGAGATTACTAAGGATAAATTTGGCAATCATTGACAAAATTATCCTTAGAGACAGGAAATTGCGATAAAATCAAAAAAAGTCAGGGAGAGGACAGCTATGCTCGATCTTGCGAAATTAGCGGCAAAAATGCCAGGAATCAGTCAACATTTTCAACAGGAAGTGACAGCTAGTCGCGAGCGCGTGCAACGGGCTAAAATTCTTTTAGAACAGGCTCAACAGCAACAGGAAAAACTGCTAGAACTCTATCATAACTGGCACGATCGCCTAATTTTCTCCGTTGCACTACCGATCGAACCTCTCGACACCCGGGTTAGTATCCTTCCCGCTCCCGAAAGTCATAGCGTTTTTGCCACGGATGGTTCCCAAATTGCCCCTTCTCACCACGAAATCGCCTACTGTTATCTAATTAATATCGGTAGGATTATGTTGCACTATGGTCAAAATTTGCACCCGCTCCTCGATAGCATTCCCGAAGTCTATTACAAATCAGAAGACCTCTACATTTCTAAACAGTGGGGTATTCGCGTCGATGAGTGGATGAGTTATCGTCGCACGGTATTAGAAAGCCAAATGTTAGCAGAAATGGCTACTCGTTGGGTAAAACCCCCCGGCGCCCATTATGAACCAAATTTAGCCCTTGTGGATGGTTCTTTGATCTATTGGTTTATCGATAGTCTCCCCCCGGAAGCAAAGGATTTAATTTTGCCACCGATTTTTCAGTCTTGGGACGATTTGCGAGGGGCTAAAATCCCGCTTATAGGTTATATTAGTGCTTCTCGTAGCACGGAAGGCTTAAATTTCCTGCGTTTACAATCTTGTCCCCATGATAGTCCCAATTGCTTGATCAATTGCGGTGATTTAGACCCAGAAAAAACCCCTTGTCGCGTTGTCGATCCTCTCCGGGATGCTTCTCTCTGGGGTTATTTATTGGAACCGGGGCAAAGAAGTCCTTTTTGGCGCAGTTCTTTGAAAATACTCGATCTTTATGGGGATGAACACCGCATTTACTTCTGTTATCTCCATGTGGGGACGGAAATCGCTAGGGTAGAGGTTCCTGCTTGGGTGGTGGAGGAGGGAGAATTACTCGATCGCTCTTTAAGTATTTTACTAGCCCAGGTGTTAAAAGGTTATGGTTATCCGATCGCCTTAGCGGAAGCGCACAATTTAGCGGTGATTAAAGGTGGCGATCGCTTGCGTTTTTTTGCCCTTTTGGAACAACAGATGATTAAAGTCGGTTTACAGGATGTGGGAACATCTTATAAGGAAGCGAGAAAGCGCAGTAGTATCGCTTAATTGAGGAGTCGGTCGGCAGGAGATGGGGAGTGGTCATAGTTAGTAAAAGTATAGTCAAATATAGACAGACTGAATTCCATTTCAGAAATTCCTTTCACTTTTACTTCGAGAGATTGATTCTCCTTGGGTGAACTACGCACCTCTCTATCCCATAGCGGTTAAACGCATTTGGGAATGCTTGGCTCTCCCAGGTTTGGTGGGTAAAATGTATTCTAAGATACATTCCTCCTAGCGAGGGAGTGGAAGGAACCACAGAGACACAGAGGACACAAAGATCGATCGATCATATTGTAAGTTAAACTGATCACACAGAACCTAGAAGAGCCAATGCTTTTCGTAAAATATTGTAGGAACCCATGACATCAGATTGAACCAGAATCCCCTTATCTGTACGATATAACCCTCGCGAAATTCTTTTTCCTGAAAACACTGGCTTTTCAGTTATCTGTCCATAAACGGGGAGAGGATCGTCATTCAAAAAATTA
>NZ_JBHFLL010000228.1:0-9644 GCF_041928595.1 Microcystis sp. BLCC-F209 | reverse complement strand
AGATAGTTATGCAATCCTAGTTAAAGATATTGCTGACTTGAAAGGTTTTAAATCCCTGATTATCCCCATGGTTGTGGCTTTTTTAAGTGCCGTGGTAACTTTGGGATTGCGTGGCTTTTTTCTTGGCAATAAACCTTAAATATATCTGGTAATATTGTCATCATCAAGTTTATTTTGTACTCTACCAATAAAATCTATGAGTTTTTGTATTAATCCCCATTGTCCTAAACCGAAAAGTATCAAGGAGAGTCGTTACTGTCAATCCTGTGGTTCCGACTTGCTTTTAAATGGTAAATATCGAGTCACAAATTTATTGAGTGCCAAAGGTGGATTTGGTAATACCTATGAAGTGATAGATGAACATAAAATAACCAAAGTATTAAAAGTTCTTACCTACGATTCCAGCAAAGCTATTGATTTATTTCAACAGGAAGCCAATCTTTTAAAACAATTAAATCACCCCGGTATTCCCAAAGGAGAAAACTATTTTATTTATCATCCCCGGGAGAGTCAAACTGCTTTACACTGTTTAGTTATGGAGAAAATTGCTGGTATTGACTTAGAAGAACATCAAAAACAAAGAGGATTTAAACCGATTGATTATCATCTCGCTTTGGATTGGTTAACTCAGTTAGCTAATATTCTCCACGAGGTTCATAAACATAAATTCTATCATCGCGACATCAAACCCTCTAATATTATTTTAAAACCCGATGGTCAATTAGTTTTAATTGATTTTGGAGCGGCGCGACAGGTGACTAAAACCGTCCTAGCAGGAGGCAAAAATACAGGAATTTACACCCCTGGATATGCTCCTCCTGAACAATCTCGTGGTCACTCTGTTCCCCAATCAGACTTTTATGCTTTGGGCAAAACTTTCGTCTTTTTGTTAACCGGTAAAGAACCCAGTGACCCCAAAATTTATAATATCAATACCAATGAATTTAACTGGCGTAAATATGCCCCAAATATCCCTTCTAGATTAGCAGATTTTATCGATAATTTAATGGCAGAAAAGCCTATTGATCGACCTAAAGACACCAAAACTTTGCTAAAAATTATTACCGATATTAAAGCTAATCCCCAGCAAAACAAAAAAACTAAAAATTCTCCTCCCGAAAAAACTCAAGTTATTCTTATTCGGAATTCTGTATCTATTCCCGATTTACTTTCTTCCAGTTATGCTGGGTTTTGGCTCCGTTTAAAAGCTTCTTTAATTGATTCTTTTATCGTTATTATTATCGCCGCTTTATTGGGTGGTTACATCTGTTTTCGCTTACAACAATGGGCAACTTTTCAAGATTTAAATCTTAATTTTGATATTCCCAAAGAAATCTGGGTTTATTATGCCGCGGGATTAAGTGCAGCTGGAACAACAATTATCGGTTTTGCCTTATTTATAGCAGCAATTATCTATAATATTCAAGCCAAAATTAACTTTACTCACGAACATATTGCCATCCTGACCGCTCTTGGTTTAGGAATAGTTATTAAATGGTTATATTATGTTTTCTTAGAATATCTTTTTAAAGCCACTATTGGTAAAATGTTTTTTGATTTATCCGTCACCGATAGCCAAGGCCGACGCATATCTTTTGCAAGAGCCAATCGCCGCTACTTACTAAAATTTATCTCCACTGCTCCCTTATATTTGGGCTTTTTACTGGCAGCCTGGACAAAGAAAAAACGCGCCCTTCATGACATGATTTCTGGTACACAAATCCGCAAAAAACAGTAACCAGAACCTAGAAAAGTAGGGGGAGGGGAGTGGGACGATATGATAAAATCAACTACAATAGGGACAAGATATTCCCGCTCGGTAATTGGGGGATTGTTGATCTTTTTCATCGATGGGATGACCGCAAGCGGGACACATTTCATAATGTCCTACCTCTAAATTAGCTGTTAGGGCCACTCTTTGATCGAAAACAAAACATTCTCCTTGCCAAAGACTCTGATCGGGACTAACTTCGTCTAAGTATTTCAAAATACCTCCCTCTAGCTGATAAACTTGAGAAAAGCCTTGATTTAATAAAAAAGCTGCTGCCTTTTCACAGCGAATTCCTCCCGTACAAAAAAGAGCTATTTTTTTATTGTTAATACTATCAAAATTGTCGTGAATATACTCAGGAAATTGGCGAAAATGCCGGATTTCTGGGTTAAGCGCTCCTGCAAAAGTACCGATCGCCACTTCATAATTATTCCGAGTATCGATCACTACCACGTCCGGCTCTTTCAGTAATTGGTTCCACTGTTCAGCTTTGAGATGAATTCCTGTTTTTTCGAGAGGATTAGCCTTGGGTTGACCGAAAGTTACAATTTCCTTTTTTAAGCGAATTTTTAAGCGTTGAAAGGGCAAATAATCACAAACAGACTCTTTCACCTCTAGATGAGCTAAACGAGTATCGGTTTTTAACCAACTAATCACCTCGGCGATCGCTTGACGGTTCCCAGCGATCGTTGCGTTAATTCCCTCGGCTGCCAGAAGAATAGTTCCTTTAATTCCTCTTTCTTGGCAGTATTTTTGTATTTCTGGCTGTTTTTGACGATAATCTGACAAAGCCACAAACTGGTAAAAAGTGGCGACTAGATAAGACATGGCAGGCAAGGGAAAAATTAACTTGTAATATTTTTCACTATAGGTTATAATAACGAAAGTGTCTCAAAAACCAGATCGGGGGTTTAGCTCAGTTGGTAGAGCGCCTGCTTTGCAAGCAGGATGTCAGCGGTTCGAGTCCGCTAACCTCCATAGCATCTCCCCCATAGTTTCCCTTTTGCTTGGTGATTAGCTCAAGTCTTTTTGGCGAGACAATTAGCTAGTTAATTATTAAGTAGGTAGGCACAATTATTTGTAGGATGGGTTAGCGGTAGCGTAACCCATGCGGGCGTTGGGTTTCATGCTTCAACCCAACCTACGTTCATTTTATATTTAATTCCACCCACCTACTTAAATGATGTCTCGTACCTATCAAGCTACTGGAATCAATCTGCAAGGAATGGCCTTCGGAGAAGCCGATCGCCTCTTAACTATTTTGACCGCCGAGTATGGTTTAATTAGAGCCATTGCCCCCGGTGCGCGCAAGTATAAATCTTCCCTCCGGGGTAGAAGTGAACTATTTGTGGTCAATAATCTGTTGATAGTCGCCGGAAAATCCCTAGATAAGGTCGTTCAAGCTGAAACTATCGAATCTTATCCCAAATTAAGTCAAAATCTCGCCAAACTCACCGTTAGTCAATACCTCTGTGAACTGGTTTTGGCGATCGCACTGAGTGAACAACCTCAGAGGGAATTATACGAATTAATCTGCAGCCATCTGGCCAGAATTGAAGTCCTCGACGAGAACCAATACATACTTCCCTATCTTTGTCAAGCAATTTTTCATTTCTTAATAATTGCTGGTTTAGTGCCGCAAGTCCATAACTGCCTGTTGACGGGAAAAGCTTTAATTGGGAACAATTGCCTAGGATTTAGTTTCGAGGCAGGGGGAATAATAGATCTATCTGCCCTGACAGAAACCATCAACCCGCCCAAAATCGATAGTAAACTGACGTTGCAAGAACTGCAATTACTGCAATGCTTAGGAAAAACAGATTTTCCCCCACCAGAAAACCCTGCCTCAGAACTAGCTTGGATTAACCTCGATCGCCTGCTGCGCCGCTATACTCAATATCATCTGGGAAAAACTTTTCGCTCCTCGGCATTAGTTGAGGGTTTATCTCCCTTAGAATTTTAAACAGATAGCAAAAATCATCATAATGCAACTGTTTGACTCAGAAACTGGCGACGCTAATTCCAGCGACTCCTCCACTCCTATTTTTAATTCTTCCGATTCCTCACCGAGGCAATCCGACACAGAAACCATGAACCGCTTGCCTAAACGTGCGCCCAAATCCAGTCCTAGTCAGGGTTTTGCCCCAGTGCTAAAAAACCCGCGCTTTCTCATTCTCTGGGCGGGGGGAATTTTTTCCCAATTAGCGGATAAATTCTATTTAGTTCTGATGATCTCCCTAATTGCCACCCATTACCAAAAAGCCGATCAGTCGATTAGTGGCTGGGTATCGGCGATAATGATTGCTAATACAATTCCGGCGGTGTTAGTGGGTTCGGTGGCGGGTGTATATGTTGATAGATGGTTAAAAAAACAAGTTTTAGTTATTTCTAACCTTTTACGGGGGGCTTTTGTCCTGCTCATTCCCCTATTGTTATGGTTAGTGCGCGAGCAAACTTTAGCCATTCCCCTCGGTTGGCTGCCGGAAGGTTTAAGAAATTGGTATTACCGGCTACAGGGAGAATTTAATTTACCCCTCGGTTTTTTCCTATTGTTAGTCATTACTTTTCTTGTCTCCACCCTAACCCAATTTTTTGCCCCTGCCGAACAATCTACCCTGCCATTGGTGGTAAAACGTCGTCATCTTCTACCCGCTAATTCCCTCAATACTTTAACCACCATGGCAGTATTAATTATCGGTTTTGCCATCGGTGAACCTCTATTAGCTTTTGCCGATAGCATTTTCGGCACGAGAGCCGGACAATTTGATATTGGTAAAGTGATGATTGTCGGTACTTTTTATATAATTGCCGGTTTAATTCTAATTATCCTGCGAACTAACGAAAAATATGTTATTCCTACCGCAGAACAGCCCCATGTTTGGGAAGATATCCGCGACGGCATTCGTTACCTCAACAAAAATCATAAAGTTCGTAACGCTTTAATTCAATTAGTCATCTTATTCTGTATTTTTGCCGCTCTATCGGTATTAGCCGTCAGTATGGCCGAAAAACTACCCGGGTTAAAAGCTTCTCAATTTGGCTTTTTATTAGCCTCCTGTGGTGCGGGAATGGCAGTTAGTGCGATTACCTTGGGTTATTGGGGCCAAAAATTCTCCCACACCCAATTAAGTCTCTGGGGTTCCCTGGGTATGGCGGCAGCTTTAATCGGTTTATCCCTAGCAACAAAGAGTTTAATTTTAGCCTTCGCTATGACCGCTTTATTAGGGATTTTTGCCGCTTTAGTCGGGGTTCCCATGCAAACTACCCTACAGGCAGATACACCCCCCGAAATGCGCGGTAAAGTCTTTGGTTTAGAAAACAATGCCGTTAATATTGCCCTCTCTTTACCCTTAGCCGTGGCGGGTATCGCCGAAACTCAATTCGGACTCCGACCGGTATTATTAGCTTTAGCAGTTATGGCAGTCATCGGCGGTGGTTTTACTTGGTATGTTTCTGGGAATTTATCTAAAGATTAGCGGAACTTTTCAGTTATCAGTTATCAGCAAATGTTAGAATCTTCCCGACGGGTTTCGGTTGTTCTTATTGAGTTACTATCGTCTGAATTGGAGATAGCCGCTTAGATAAATATTAGACCTCCACCTAATATTATCTGAAGAGCAAAAGTCTTTCTAGTTAAGGAATCTAACTAAATAAAAATGATTTTAATTGTCTCATATTTGTCAGTAAAATTAAATTGGCAACGATAGATAGGGTTGGCTGAATTCGCCCCGACAGGACGCAATCGCCGCTCAAGATGCAAGGTTTTTGAGCCACTAGCTGGAAAATTTTGCAGCTGCTTCCCCACACAAGTCCCCAAACTTCTGGCTCTTCTAGGTTCTGTGTGATCAGTTTAACTTACTCTATGATCGATCTTTGTGTCCTCTGTGTCTGGAGTGGTTCCTTCCACTCCCTCGCTCTTGAGGAATGTATCTTAGAATACATTTTACCCACCAAACCTGGGAGAGCCAACTTCTTACCTCGTCTATATTTCACATTTATTCAGCCCACCCTAGATATACATTTCCGTCCTAGAACTATTTGGTTAGTACATAGACGAAAAGCAAGCTGTGATTGGGTTATAATTTTTGGAGATGTCTATTGTCTATTGTTTTTAAACTATGAAAACCAGAGCAATTAAGCTATTAACATAACTTAATAATATAAACATAGCATTACCGGTGGCAGCTGGACAATCTCAACAGTGATAAACCAGAATATAGAAATAATAAGCGGATGACTAATAGCTATATTTTCTAAAGTTGGTTAAGTTTTTATAAGATTTCTGTAAAGTTATTGAAACCTTCTTGACATATCTAGTTAATCTAGGCTAGGCTCGGAAAGTGGTCAGCGAAGCGATGTTCGCCCTAGCAGTAGCCGTTCCCCTCCCGCTAATCTGATTCTCGGTGGGAATACTGTGTGTTTGGCTGCGAATAGTCGCTAATCGCCCCAGTATTAACCTTGTTTGTGTTAGAGCTAAGGATATGAGTAATCCTCTGTCAGTACAGGAAACAGCAACTGCCACCTCTTCTTCGATGGTTCAGGAATTGGGTTGGGAACAATTAGCGGCAGTACCTTTCGACTACGGAGTTAGTGCTGGTGGCGGTCTCGCCACTGACGGAACTTATGTCTATGCCGCCGATTTTAGCGGCGATGGCAATGATGATTATATTGACTTAAATAGTAATTTGAGCGATGAGAGCGGGGAAAGTTTAGAAAATCTAGGTATTGCTAACGGTTCTGTCCGTTTTGCTCGCTATAATCCCGCAACCGATACCTGGGAAGATTTGCCGATATTAAATGGTGAAGGGGTGTCGGGGGATGCTTTCTCCGCCGGTAATTTAGTTAATCCTCTGTTTGTGGCGGGCAATAAATTATATTACTACCAATTCCGCTCAGGTCCACAAATAGCGGCTCTCTATTCCTACGATTTAAGCACCGGTACTAGCGGTACTTGGACGCAGGAATGGGAAAAAACCAGTACCAGTGAAGATTCGCCATTAATTAATGTTAATGCCGGAGTCCTTGGGCTAGATGTCAATGAAGAACCAGTAATTCTCCATCATACAGGAGGAGGAGATTACAATTTTGCTCGTACTGATAATGTTGGTGGTGGTGGAACTCATACCCAATTAACCCCTAATTGGAGTTTTGCCGGGGAGCATTTTCCCCGTAATGGAGATTGGGAGTACAATACAACTAATGATCGGTTATATCACCTCAGTGGCGATCAATTGGTGATGTGGACTCATGATGACTTCGCTTATCCGGGAGGAAGCTTCTTGACTTCTACTCCCAATGGTGAATCGCCTTTAGCCTCCCAAAGCACCTTAATTTACTCACTGAAAAATGATTTAGGCTGGACAAATAGCGGTACTGGGACAAGTTTATGGGGTAACTCTGTCACCGCAGTTAATGGAGACTTGTATCTATTAAGAGGAGAAACCAGTACAGATGGTTGGCCTTTTAATGAAGGACGGGGTTTAATTAACAATCGTAACTTTGCTAAAGTGGGGGCAAATGGCTGGTTAGAAACCCTTCCTGATGTGCCGTTCAATATTGGGAAAGGTAGTGGCGCTGTTTATCTAAATGGCTATCTGTATGTTACCCAGGGGGATACTCTGACTGTTTCAGATGATTACGGTAATGTCGTCCCTCTCAATGGTGAAGGTATTCGTAGTCCAGGATTGGGTTTTGCTCGCTTTGCTATTACTAATAATCCGGGAACTACTTACACAGTTACTAATACCAACGACGATGGGGAAGGTTCTCTAAGGTGGGCAATAACTGAGTCTAATAATAATCCGGGTACAGATACCATTGTATTTAATATTGGTGAGGGTGGATACTATACAAATACCATAACTCCCTTATCGGCTTTGCCAGAAATTACATCCCCTGTCTTGATTGATGGTACCAGTCAACCGGGATACGCGGGAACGCCGATCATTCAAATTAGTGGTTATTATCTTACTTATTATCAACCAGATCAAGCAGTCTCAGGTCTAGTTATTAGTGCTGGTGACAGTACCGTCCGTGGCTTAATTATTACTCAGTTTAGTGGCTATGGAATACAATTAACTGACCAAGGTAATAATATTATTCAAGGTAATTATATTGGCGGAGTTAATTATATTATTAGCGAAATTGGCAACAATCTTGAGGGATTGGCTGGCCAATTTTTCTTTGGCAATGGAGAAGGGGGTATTTTAATTGAATCTGCCAATAATCTGATTGGGGGAGCGACTACCAGTGAAAGGAATATTATCTCTGGTAACACAGGAAAACCAGGTGTATTAATTAATGGTGAAACTGCAATTGATAACCGAGTCGTTAATAATTACATTGGTCTTGATTCATCGGGAACTTCATCCCGTCCTAATGGGGTTGGAGTCGAGATAGTTAACGGTTCCAATAATATTATTGACAAAAACATTATTGCTGGCAATACTAACACCGGCGTAAGTGTATTGTCCTATGGAAATATCGCCAATAATAATCAAATACTCAGTAACTGGATTGGTACTAGCAGCCAAGGCTACTATTTTTTAGGTAACGGGGATGATGGGATTGATTTAGCTGGAGCAAAAAATACCCTCGTGCAAGGCAATCACATCTATTATAATCAATCGACCGGTGTTGTTATTCGCGGAGCCGATGCCACAGGTAATCAAATTACAGGTAATTCTCTGTTTAATAATGCCGAGGGGATGAGTATCCAAGAAGAGGCACAAGGTAATTCAATTACAGGAAATACCATCAACCATAACAACTCTAACGGCATTTCCGTAGATAATTCTCAGAAAAATACTATTCAAGGCAATAGTATCTATGAGAATTATGGTTTAGGGATTGATTTAGGACGGGATGGAGTCACCGTTAATGATGAAGGTGATAGCGATACAGGAGCGAATGCTTTACAAAACTATCCCGTTTTCACCTCTGCTGAAGTTGTCGCAGGAACAGCCACCTTGATTGGTTATCTAGATAGTGAAGCCAATAAGGAATACAGGATTGAAATTTTTGCTAATCGTACACAGGATGCTAGTGGTAACGGAGAAGGAGAGGATTACCGTACCTATATCACTGTGACTACGGATGATAATGGTCGTGCTGATTTTACCCTTTCCTTGTCTGCCGAGAGACTGTATAGCTATATTACTGGCACAGCAACTAATCCCGATGGCAACACCTCAGAATTTTCTCCCTCTATCACCCTAACGGGAGAGTTACCCAATTTAGTGATTACTGAGGCTACTGCTCCTACTAATGTGGGTTTAGAACAGTCTTTCACCGTGAATTGGACGGTTAAAAATCAAGGTACAGTTACCACCCCATGGAGTTCTTGGAGCGATGGCATTGTCTATTCTTCTGATAACATCTGGGGCAATGATAATGACTATTATATAAATAACTTTTGGATTGATTCATCTAATAGCAACGTACCTTTAGATCCCGATGAAACTTATACAATGACGGGCAATGTTACCTTGCCTAGTTATATAGCTGCTACGAGTGGCTATTTATTGCTGAAGACGGATCAATATAATTATCAAGCAGAAACCGATGATACGGATAATATATATAGTATTCCTATAGTCATTAGTCAACCCAATTTAATTATTACTGAAGTAACAGCACCGACTACGGCTACTGCTAGTCAGACTATTACCCTATCCTGGACGGGGAAAAATGACAGTTCTGTTACTACGGGAAGTTCCTACTGGTATGATCAGGTAGTCTTCTCCACCAATGACATCTATGGGGATAGTGATGATATTTATCTTAATCAACAATATATCTCTAGTAGCAACGGATTACCCTTAGAACCGAATGAAACCTATACAGCAAGTAGTACCATCACCTTACCCAGTAA
>NZ_JBHFLL010000227.1:0-10677 GCF_041928595.1 Microcystis sp. BLCC-F209 | reverse complement strand
ACTGATAACTGATAACTGATAACTGATAACTGATAACTGATAACTGATAACTGATAACTGATAACTGATAACTGATAACTGATAACTGATAACTGATAACTGATAACTGATAACTGATAACTGATAACTGATTATGTCTCGTCGTCAACTGTTGAGTTTTTTAAGTGCAGTAATTCTGGCATTTTTTGCCTTGATTCCCGATGCTAACGCTTTGGGTGGCCCCCAACCCCCTTTAAATCAACCGGCACCCGATTTTACCCTACCGACTAACACGGGAGAAGGGAATATTTCCCTATCGGACTATCGAGGTAAATGGGTAGTTTTGTATTTTTATCCCAAGGATTTTACCCCCGGCTGCACCCTAGAAGCGCGGCGTTTTCAGCAGGATTTGCCGAAATATATGGCTAAAAATACGCAAGTTTTAGGGGTAAGTGCCGATGATGTCGATTCTCATGCGGAATTTTGTGACTCGGAGGGGTTAAAATTTCCCTTACTGGCAGATACTACCGGAGATGTTAGTAAAGCCTATGGTTCTTGGATGGGTTATGTTTCCCTGCGTCATACCTATCTTATCGATCCCGATGGGATTTTAAAAGAGATTTATTTAGGGGTAAATCCTGCCATTCACAGTGCCGAAGTTTTAGCACGTTTAGAGGAATTACAGGCGACTTCTTGAGATAATTGGTCTTGAATCTAGAAATTATCTTGATAAAAGCTATCTGCAGCCGATGAGATAAAAAAAATCCCGACCACGATTTTTTTTATCGGTGGGGGATATAGACTAACAACCTTAACCGAGATAATCAGGACTAATTGCAATTATCGTCCTTATCACCCTTACAGTCACGGTTTTGTAAAATTAGCGGCCAAGAGGAACGGTCAAAATGGTTATCTTGACTATTAACCGCTAAAGTGTGAGGAATTGAACCTAACAGCAAGGAGGCCAGAACAAACAAGGTTAACGAGATTTTCATGGTTTTACTCCCTTAAGCACCATCAGGTAATTGACCTATTTTTACCATAGGGCCTTCCCGCTCGGATGTCAGTCCCATTGCCAAGAGGGAAAAAGGGGTTAACATGGAAAAAAAGGGAATATAAGTAGAATAAAGTAGAACCGGATGAAACCACAGGGATGGGACGAGTTTCTCAAACATCTAGCTAGAGAATACGGTGTTCAAGGCAAATTAAAGGAAATTTTTTTAGTTCGTTTTGCCTATGAAAATTGGCGCAAACCAGATGAGGAAATTTGGGAAATGGCCGAGGCCGCCAGCCATGAAACCTATAAAAAACAGATGACTAAAATCTATAGCTATTTCTCGGCAGATAAAGATAATGGCTGTCCCGAACTAGAATTAGGTAGTAAAGGGCCGGGTAAGTTCCAAATCCTCCGGGAATGGTTCAAAGATATCAAATATCCTGAATGGAAAAATCACCCCACCCCGATACTAGCAGAAAAATCGGTTATAGATAGTTATATTAGCCGCCCTCCCGTCGAAAGCGACTGTTATCAAGAAATTAATCGTCCGGGGTCACTCATTCGCATTAAATCCCCCGAAAAGACCGGTAAAACTTCTCTGCTTAAACATCTGCTCGCTCAGGCAGATAGTTGGGGACATAGCACAGTTTATATTAATTGTCAAGTGGCAGAAAAGGCGATGTTTGCCAGTTTAGACCGATTTTGTCGCTGGTTTTCGGCGAATGTTAGCCGAGAATTGGGTTTAAAGCCGCAATTAGATGAATATTGGGATGAGGAACTATTTGGCAGTTTAATCAGTTGTCAAACCTATTTTCAGTCCTATCTTTTAGAACAGATTAACGGGCCGCTCTTTTTGGCCCTAGATAATTTAGACAGAATTTTCGAGTATCCGGACATCGCTAGGGATTTTCTGCCGCTTTTGCGCTGTTGGCACGAAGAAGCTAATAATTTAGAAATCTGGCAGAATTTGCGGTTAGCGATTGCTAATTCCACGGAAATCTATATTCAATTGGACGCTAATCAATCTCCCTTTAATGTCGGCCGTGCGATTAAATTACCCGGTTTTAGCCTCGAACAACTGGAAAACTTGGCTAGTAGCTACGGATTGCCTAAAAATGACGATAATCAGCGTTTTATCGGGGATTTAATTGCTCTAGTCGCTGGTCATCCCTATCTTAGCCGTTTGGCCCTGGAAGCGCGGGTGCGCGGGGAAAAAAATATTCTCCCTAATGCTGCTACCCAAGGGGGAATTTATGCGGCACACCTGCGTCATCACTGGGATAATCTGCAAAAACAGCCGGAATTATTGACAGCGATGGGGGAAGTGGTTAATTCTTCCGATAAGGGAGTGCGATTAGAACCGATTACTGCCTATAAACTGGAAAGTATGGGTTTAATTCAGTTAAAAGGCGACCTAGCCCAGCCTAGCTGTCAATTATATCAACTTTACTTCCGAGAGGAACAGACCAGCAGCGATCTCTAGTAGATAATTATACTAAATCCGTTGAGTACAGGCTAGTTACGAGGAGAGGCACTCATGCAAAGGGGAATAAATAATCAGTTTTTAATAACCGGATTTACTATCACATTTGCAGAAATATCGACAATCAGCAATTATCAGTGACTCTTAAATTATTACAAATATATCAGCAGCCGCGTGTAAGCATCCCACCGAAAAGCTCATGCGCTCCGGGGTTCGGGGGAGGCGCTTCGTCCCCCGACGGGGGGTTTGGGGGGTAGAACCCCCCAAAAGCTTGGATTGAGGAATAAAATCGGAAGTAACGATCAATTTTGGCAGATAGTTTCCCTTTAAAAATTCCAACTTAGTAGATTTACAAAAATGAGATGCACCCGCTCAAAGATTGCTCAACTTGCTAAAGATTGTAGTTCGGAAGTGCCATAAACTCTCACGATTTTGTCTTGGCAGGCCGTGGCGATATAATTACCATCGGGACTAAAACAAACCGAATAGATTTTCTGGGGATGGGGAATAGAAATAATGGCTTTTCCTGCTTTTAAATCCCATAATTTTAGGCTTTTATCATCACCACCACTGGCTAATAGTTGATTATTAGGACTAACACTAACTGAATTGATATGATCACTATGTTCGCTGAGAGTTTTTACCTCTGTACCTCTTTTAATATCCCAGATTTTAATAGTTTTGTCTTTGCTGCCACTGGCTAAAAATTTGTTATTACTGCCGAAATCTACCGATAAAATACCTCCAAACCAATCGGAATGACCTTTTAAGGTAATACTGCTCTTTTCTCCCAGATTCCAAATAATTACCGTTCTGTCATTTTCGCCGCCACCACTGGCTAAAAGTTGACCATTTTGACTAAATTTAACTGTTAGGACTTTATCGCTATGACCTTGTAAAGTAGAAAGAATTTCTCCAGTTTTTACTGACCATATTTTCACCGTTTTATCTTCACTACCACTAGCAATAATTTCCCCATCGGGATGAACAGCTACTGCTGTAACTTTGTCTTGGTGTCCCGTTAAGGTAGAGATTAATTTTTTAGTTTCTAGTGACCAAATTCTTACGGTTTGATCATCTCCTCCACTAATCAAATATCCTTGACAGGGACTAAAAGCAACAGAGTTAACTCCCTTGTCCCACCAACCGGCTTTTTCATGTCCTTGTAAAATAAATTTTTGATTTTTTTGCCAATCCCAAACAATCACAGTTAACTCGTTATCTCCACTAGCCAAAAATTGACCATCTTGGGAAAAAGTTAGACATTTAACCTCACCTTCATGGCCTTCTAGGGATTTAAAAGATACTAAGGGATTAAACATAGTGAAAACATTAGTTAATCAAGATTTTTCGGCATTACCCGATGTTGGTTGTTCTCTAGGAGACTAAGCCATCCCTGAGATAACTTTTGAGAAATCTCCGCTCACCACAAGTACGGGGAAGCCATTGTTCCGTCATTATAACTAATTACAGCGTTTCTCGTCAAGGAGATTCATTGCTTATAAGTACCCGTTGACAATCATAGTAATAGGGTAGGTGAGGGGACAATAATCGAAAAAATTGCCCGATAAATTAAGTATTGCCTGTAACCTAGCCAAAAAAGGCTGCTATTCAGGATCGCTATAGGGTAAGATTAACTATTAGGGTGGAGTTTATTGCCGATTTTAATCTTGTCCTAACCGCGCAAAATTGACAATTGAATCTGTAATTTTAAAAATATCTATCCCGTCAATCTCATCTAACCGCAAATGCTTAAAATTTTAGTTGATGGTACACCGATAAGACAAAATCCTAGCGGAATTGGATTATATGCTTATCACCTGATTGCCGAATTAGCTAAATTACAAAACCAAGAAAACTTTTCCCTGTCTCTCTGTTTTCAACCATCGGTAAAAAACTGGCTGCGGGGTAATCTTTCTATTCCCGAAAAACTGCAATCCTATCCAGAGGTTAAATGTTTACCAATTCCCGTCAGTCTTAGCAATATCTTAACCCGATTTCCTAATCCTCTAATTCCCTATCTAGAAAACTTTCTTGATTCTCCCGATATTCTCCACGGATTGGATCATGTGGTGTATCCTTGTCGTCAGAGTCGTAAAGTTATGACTATTCATGATGTTACTTTTATGAAATATCCTCAGTTTGTCACGGGGATTGTCAAAACCTACACCCAACGCATTAAACAATCTCTACAATGGACAGATTTAGTTATTGCTAACTCCGCAAGTACCAAACGAGATATTATTGAATATTTAGGTGTGAACCCAGAGAAAATTTTTGTTACTCCCCTCGCAAGTCGTTATTCTTCTCTCCCCAATTATCCCTCATCTCTAACCATCACTAAACCCTATTTACTCTTTGTTAGTACCCTAGAACCAAGAAAAAATATTATTAATCTTATCACTGCTTTTAACTATCTCAAGGACAGGTATAAATTAGACCATAATCTGATTCTGATTGGCAAAAAAGGATGGAAGTATGAACCAATTTTTGAGAAAATATCTCAGTCTCCCTTTCGAGATAGTATCCAACATCTTGATTATCTTGCTGATGACTTAGTTGCGGATTATTATCAAAAAGCCGATGTTTTTGTTTATCCTTCTTTTTATGAAGGTTTTGGATTACCAGTTTTAGAAGCGATGACTTTAGGTTGTCCTGTGGTAACTGCTAATACTGCATCCTTACCCGAAGTCACCGGAGACTCGGCAATATTAATTAATCCCGATAATCCCCTGGAAATTGCTGGAGCAATTTATCAAGTTATTAGTGATACCTCTCTCCGTCAAGAATTAATCACTAAAGGAAAAAAACAAGCGGCAAAATTCTCTTGGCAAAAAACTGCACAAGCTACCATAAAAGCTTATCGTTTTCTTTTATAATAACTGGCAAATATCTATGAATAAAAATGAACAATTATTAATCAATCTCGCTTTTCTCGGTACTAAATATACTGGATTGACTACCTATACTAAAAATCTAATTCCCCAATTAGATAACTTAAATCCTACCCTAATCACTTCTAATAGTTACCCAGATTTTAACACCTATCCTGTCTCGGCAAACCTCACCCAGGAGCGGGGAACCAAAGGCAATATTAAGCGCTTAATTTGGACAGAAACCCAACTCTATCAAACCTATCAACAATTAAAGTCTTCCCTGCTATTTACCCCTATTCCCGAAGCACCTATTTATGGAAATTGCCGCTATATTGTCACAGTCCATGATTTAATTCCCCTGCGATTTCCGAAATTTTCTCCCCTAACTTTTTATAATAAATACTATTTACCCCAAGTCCTGAAAAAAGCCACACATATTATCGCTGTTTCCCACGCAACGGCCGCCGATATTAATAAGTTTTTTAACATACCTCTTGACAAAATAACCGTGATTCTTTCTGGATATGATGCTGATAATTTTCGTCCGCTAAATCTGGCGACTCGTCCCTATTTTCTCTATCTTGGTCGTTATGATCCTCATAAAAATCTCGGTCGTTTAATTACTGCTTTTTCCCAAATCGATCCCGAATATCAATTATTAATTGTCGGTCAATTTGACCCCCGTTTTACGCCGGCTCTACAGCAACAGGTAGAAGCATTATCAATCTCTCAACGGGTGCAATTTTTAAACTATGTTTCCTATGAAGAATTGCCGCAACTTTTAAACCAAGCAACTGCTTTAGTTTATCCCTCCCTTTGGGAAGGTTTCGGATTACCTGTACTAGAAGCGATCGCCTGTGGAACTCCTGTAATTACTTCTAATCTTTCCTCTCTCCCGGAAGTTACAGGAGAGGCGGCAATTTTAATTAATCCCTATAGTATTGATGAGATGAGAGAGGCAATGCAGCAAATCGCCACGGATGAACAATTACGCGTAAAATTAAAGTCCCTCAGTCGTCAACGCGCCGAGCTTTTTAGTTGGGAAAAAACCGGTCAAGAAACCGCCACAATTCTGCAAAGTTTTCTCTAAAAATGGTGATAAAAAAATTTATCAATCATTTTAGGATGAGTTATACTAAATCCGTTGAGTAACGCACAGAAAACGGGTTTCTCCGAGAAACCCGTTTTCTACTCATGCAAAAGGCAACAGGGGGAATAAATAATCAGTTTTTAATAACCAGATTTAGTATCAAAGCATAGTAGATGGATTCATGAATCCATCTACCTGGGGGGGAAATTTAGGATGACTTCCTATATATTACTATGCCATTCTTCGGGAATTTGAGCGACTTTTTCTTGGCCAGTAGGCTGATGAATAGGTTTTCCTAAAGGACGAATTTTGAGATTTCCTTGCAAATAAGCGGCGATTCTTTCCCTGGCAATTTTCACATATTCTGCTTCTTTTTCACTCCCCATCACTCGACGATTGTGCATAATACTAGCAATCAGAGAAGTTCCAACCCCGGCAAAGGGATCAAAAACCCAATCCCCCTCATTTGTCAAGGCTAAAACACATCTTTCTACTAATTCGATTGGATATTGACAAGGATGGATAGTTTTCTCTGGATGATTAGATTTAACGTTAGGAATATCCCAAAGTAACTCATCCCATTCTTGTGCTAAAAACTCCCAAACATCGCTGGGATTTTTCCCTAAAGGATTACCAGAGGGTTTACCGATATTTTTACCTTTAAAATGGCGCTTACCAGGGTATTTAGCGGGGATTCTCACCGGATCAAGATTAAAGATATATTTATCGGTTTTTGTCAGCCACAAAATAGTTTCATACCTGCCAGAAAATCTTTTAGAGGTATGTAATCCATGGCCAAAATGCCAGACAATTCTATTTCTTAAAAAGAAACCCATTTGTTTAAATAGCTGATAATAAAAAATATCTAAAGGATAAACTTCTCCCTCTTGAACGAAATTTCCCACCTGCCAGCAAATACTGCCATTATCTTGCAAGATTCTAGAGAATTCTCGCATAATTTTGGTTTGGGTTTCCAGATAAGTATCCAAAGAGATTTTTTTTTCGTAGTCTTTTCCTAAATTGTAGGGAGGAGAAGTAATAATCAAGCTCACAGAATTATCTGGTATAGTCTTGATAAAATTATTGCTATCTCCTTGATAAAGAATTATTTCGGCATCAGGTTGATAAAAGTCTCGCACTGATTTTGATTGAGAAAATAAGGGCAACTGATTCATAGACAATTTAGCAGAGAATAGCTACTTTTAATTAGGGTTTGCGGCAAAAAGTTTTTCCTGGGGGCAGGGTGTGGCCCCCCAACCCCCCCGACATCGGGGGGGCAGGTGGGGTGTGGGGTTTTACCCATTTTACATCCAATATTCAAGAGAGCCAGTTTTTTAAAACAATTAAAAAATTCTACTTTTTTAGATAAAAATCGGGAAGAAAGTTTTAACTTTTTTCTATTCTTCCCTTAACTCAGATTAGCTCAAACCAGAAACGCACTCGCCTAATTCCACTGTAAAAGGTTGCCAAGGACGAGGATCAATTACCTTTGTCGGTAAGGCATGGGATGTTAATAATTCTTGAAAAGATTCGGGACTACCCTCAGCACTTAACACCGCCATCAATAAACCTTTAAACTCGATATCACCACCGGCAGCCGTAGAAATAATATATTCGGGCTGCAAGCGTTGACAAACTGCTAAGGCGCTTTCTTGTCCTTTGATTACCGGTCCGAGGAAAGGTATTTTTAAATCAATCAAAGGAGTGATAATAACATCAATTTTACCGAGAGAATCGAGGCTAGGAGAATGATAACCGTGGGGTTCGTAGTAGATACTCTGATTTGTCGCTAATTCCTTGATAACATAACCATTTTCCACCAGAGTCGGCCCGACTGGAGAACCGGGGACGGCAGTAATTTCGATCGCATTGTCAAAGATATAACTAGAGCCGTGGGTTAAAGGGATGAGATGGGTATAATTAAGCGCTCGAACGACTTTTTCGGCATTAGGAGAAGCCACCACGGGAATTTGGCGATCGAGTACCTGTAAAGTAGGAGGATGGGCGTGATCTTCCAAACCTTGGGAGAGAAGAATCAGATCGATATTTTGGGGAATGGCATGATTAGCGGTTTTTTTGCCCTCAAATAGCCAAGTTAAATTACCAAACGTCAGGGAACCTACCAACCAAGGGTCGAGAAGCAGGCGTTTTCCCCCGATTTCGATTAACCAAGAATTACTATCAAGCCAAGTTAACTGCATATAAGCCGAGGAATAATGGGGATTTTCTTAATTTAATTTAACATTAGCATTAACTTTTCTGCGCTTGGGGGTTTTTCAGTCATCAGTGAAAACACAGCACTGTTAATGCCATTTATAGCAGTTATCTTAATGGTGAGGTAGGAAGTCTCTGGTTTTAGGGAACGGGCAACAGTAGCCAGTCGTCTGGGGGTGATACCAAATTAGGTTACACTTCATCTTGAGGAGAAACGCTGTCACACTCCTCACTCAATGCCGGTCACTGAAAACCCAAATCTGATCACTGATTACTGATTACTGATCACTGATCACTGATTAGTCAAGGCTTAAGAAATAGGGAAAGTTTAGCTATCCTAGGGAAAGTAGGCGCTAAAAGGGGAGGAAGAACGCATCAGCCGAGACTGAATTTCTATGACTAAACGTACCTTCGGTGTTATCGGACTAGCTGTCATGGGAGAAAATCTCGCTCTCAATGTGGAGAGTCGGGGTTTTCCCATCGCTGTTTACAATCGCACCGCCAGCAAAACTCAAGAATTTATGGAAACTCGCGCCGTCGGCAAAGATGTCAAGGCGGCCTATAGTTTAGAAGAATTCGTCCAAATTTTAGAGCGTCCCCGCAAAATCCTGGTCATGGTCAAAGCTGGCCCGCCGGTGGATGCCGTGATTGAACAATTAAAACCCCTTCTCGAAGAAGGAGATATGATTATCGATGGCGGTAACTCCCTCTATGAGGACACGGAAAGACGCACCCGGGACTTAGAATCGACCACTAAACTGGGTTTTGTCGGCATGGGGGTCAGTGGTGGCGAAGAAGGCGCTCTGCACGGTCCTTCCCTGATGCCGGGGGGTACAGAGTTCGCCTATCGGGAATTAGAGCCGATTTTAACCAAAATTGCCGCCCAAGTCGATGATGGTCCCTGTGTCACTTATGTGGGGTCCGGGGGGGCGGGCCATTATGTGAAAATGGTTCACAATGGCATCGAGTACGGCGATATGCAGTTAATTGCGGAAGCCTACGATGTGCTGAAAAATGGTCTAGGACTAAGCAATCAGCAGTTACAGGAAACTTTCGCCGAGTGGAACCGCACCGATGAGCTTAATTCTTATTTAATTGAAATTACCGCCGATATCTTTAAGTGTGTTGACCCAGAAACTGGTCATCATCTGGTGGATTTAATCTTGGATTCGGCGGGACAGAAGGGAACCGGACGCTGGACTGTGTTAAGTTCCTTGGAGTTGGGGGTGCCAATTCCGACCATTTATGCTGCGGTTAATGCTCGCGTGATGTCCGCTTATAAGGAGGAACGGGTGGCAGCCGCCAAAGAGTTACCCGGACCTGGGGAAACCTATCCGGGGGATGCGGCACTATTTGTGGATAAGGTGCGTGATGCTCTTTACTGCTCGAAAATGTGTTCCTATGCCCAGGGTATGGCTTTAATCGCTAAAGCTTCTCAGGAGTTTAACTATAATATCAGTCTGCCGGAATCAGCCCGGATTTGGAAGGGTGGCTGTATTATTCGGGCCAGTTTCTTGGATAAAATTCGCAAAGCTTTTGCGGAAAATCCGGGCCTGCCGAATTTGTTGTTAGCGCCGGAATTTAAGCAAAGTATCCTCGATCGCCAAGAAGCTTGGCGTGAGGTGTTAGTCTTAGCTAATAAGTTGGGAATTCCTGTCCCGGCTTTTAGTTCTTCTTTGGACTATTTTGATAGTTATCGTCGGGCTAATTTACCGCAAAATCTCACCCAAGCACAACGGGATTATTTTGGCGCTCATACCTATGAACGTACCGATAAACCCAGAGGTGAGTTTTTCCATACGGAATGGATGGCCGGACTGTAAGGCTATCTAATATCTTCTCCCCTTTTTATTTCTGGTAAAAAGGGGAATTTTTTGGCTATCGGTCAAGAATTTTCGTTGACATCCTCGCCGCCGTAAAACGGACGGCGATTCCTCACCACGCCACTTTTTTAGGGTGGTCGCTGAATGGGGTTGACGCTTCACCGAAAAACGCTTAATTGCTTAAGTCTGACTCTTTCTCCACGTCCGTTTTGAGT
>NZ_JBHFLL010000226.1:0-1039 GCF_041928595.1 Microcystis sp. BLCC-F209 | reverse complement strand
AGTATTATTAGTCATGTAATGTCATCTTAACTAATCTGAGTGATGAATGACTACTCTTCTCTATTATATTCTGAAAAGTCGGTTTTGGCAACGGATTGTTATGACTTTACCCCTTTAACCTAGGAGCATAGGGGGATGCTTTCAGAAAAGGGGTTTCTTGAAGGACAAGAAAATGGGTTTCTTCAAGAAACCCCTTTTCTAAATAGTTTCTCAAAGAAACCCGTTTTCTCATTTGTTGCGAAGATGCGAGCGCTAACGTCAAAGCTAGGCAGTTAAAGTATTTAACCAATTGATTAAATCTTCAACGTTAGAGAAATCGAATAAAGCTTCTCCTAATGCTTCTACATCATCAATACTTAACTCCATAATTTTAGTTTCTAATGAAGGATTAATCTCCCCTAACTTGCGTTTAAGTTGACGAAGAATCAATGTCTTTTCCCGTTCAATACCTTGTTCAATACCTTGTTCAATACCTTGTTCGATACCGCGTTCGATACCTTGTTCAATACCTTGTTCGATACCTTGTTCAATACCTTGACGCATCCAACTGGTAGTAATTTGCATAACTCCCTCCTGTACGGGTTGACTAAATGTGCTAATTTCTTCTTGAAATTGTATCTCTTCGGCAGGATTTAGATTGAGATATGTATCAATAAATCCGGAAATTAATTGCATTTTCGCAGGATTTAACCTTAAAGTAATTAACAAGCGCAGACATTCCGCTTTTACCTTGGCTCGCTCTTTCTCGGCAATGTTCATCTTCGCCATCAAAGCTGAAGCAACCGGATTCGGTTGATTGAGAAAATCTCGCCAATTTAATCGATTTAACTGCACTACTTGATAGTTAAATTCTAAGACTTTTAAATCAGGAAAATCGACTACATATTGACTAATCGCTTCTCTTTTTGGCTTTGAATAAGAGAAAATTACAATCGGATAAATCGGTAAGACAAATTTCTCATGAAAGCGAGCAAAATAAGTAAACATCCGCCGGTTAAACCACTTTCGGGAACTTTCCTGCGCCTCCACATGAATCAGA
>NZ_JBHFLL010000225.1:0-28602 GCF_041928595.1 Microcystis sp. BLCC-F209 | reverse complement strand
GAAAATAGGATTGGGACATTCAAAAACCTTGCATTATTCTTCTTTTAGTCCACAAATTGGTACAAAAAGCAGGGCAACAAAGCCTGAAACGACCGACGACTGGCTACTGACTCCTGATACTAAATCTGGTTATTAAAAACTGATTATCTATTACCTCTTTTGCCTATTGCCTATTGCATGAGTGCCTGTCCTCATAAGTAGCCCATACTCAACGGATTTAGTATAACCTATCGCTGAAACCGTAGATTTTCTATCCGAATGCCTCGCCCTTATTTTTTCAGTAAACCCTAATTATTAACCCTAATTGGTTCCGTTTAAAAGTTGAGAACGAAGCAAATCGATCGCATCTAAATAACTTGGCATTGGTTCATCACCTAACAGGCAAGCACTGCGATCCACGCTAATCATATCATCACCCCAAAACACTTGACCCAGAGGAATAGATTTTCCTCGATCCGGTCGCCAATTGCTACTAAAATATTTGAGATTGGCGTCCACCACTGCCCCATCAAAAAGATGACCGATACAAAAATAAACATCCTGTAAAATTAGTGGTACGGAGGGGCGATGTAATTGCCCCCGCGAGTTAGGACTACGGGCTTTATAATGACTACGGGGAAAGAGTCCATAGAGATTTTTTAAAGAAGCAGAAATCAGGGGTTCATCCTTTAAATGGGTGCGTTTTAAGGTTCCAATCGTGATCCGACAATCCACTTCTTCGATAATTTTAGGGGCAAACATCGAGGAAAAACGGACAGGAAAAGGGGAAAGATTCGGATATTCTTGCTGTGGTAAACTATCAGCATCAAGAATGGTTATTCCGGGATCAATAATAGATTTTACTCCCAAAATATCGATAATTTCTCTCAAAGAAATAGCAGAACAAACTCCCTCGATCAAGATAATTTCTGCCGTGGTATTTACCCCTCTTAATACCCGCAAAACTTGACTTAATACCGGCAGACTAACCGTTACTGGTGGTGGCACAGGATAACCTAAATTCGGTTTAATTAAAATACGTTTAGCTGTGATAGCTGCCGGGGGAGGTTGATAAACAAAATCCGCCATAGCTGAATTTTTTACCCCGGCATTAATTGAGGATTGGGTAATCATAGAAAGGAAAATAAATCAATGGGAAACTGACAGATTAGCCAGATCATTTAGGGAATTTACCTGCTGTAAAGCTTGCCAGATTACCCCAGAATCGGCCCCAGGAAAATGGCTATTTTCACTAATATAACGCTTCCAGGCTTTAGTTCCGGGCTGACCGGCAAAAAGCTGTAAAAGATGTTTGCTGATCTGGTGTAATTTATAACCTTTACTCACCCACTCATCGATGTAGGGAAGCATTTTTTTGATTACTTCTTCCCGGGTAGGAGGAGTAACCGATTTCCCATAAAAATCTCGATCAACTGTGGCAAATAAATAGGGATTATCGTAGGCTGCCCGACCGATCATGACCGCATCTACTAATTGTAAATGTTGTCTAGCCTGTTCTAAATTAATGATACCGCCATTAATTTCAATAAACAAATGGGGAAACTGATTTTTTAGGCGATAAACATCATCATAACGTAAGGGGGGGACGGTGCGATTTTCCTTGGGACTTAATCCCTGTAACCAAGCTTTGCGTGCGTGGATGGTAAAACGTTGACAACCGGCATCTGCGACAATACGGACAAAATTGGCCATATTTTCGTAACTATCCTGATGATCAATGCCAATTCTCTGTTTTACAGTCACGGGAATCGATACAGCTTGATTCATTGCCGATATTCCCCTCGCTACTAATTCCGGGTTAGCCATCAAACAAGCTCCGAAATTGCCCTCTTTTACCCTGGAACTAGGACAACCCACATTGAGATTTACCTCGTCATAACCCATATCTTCGGCTATTTTAGCGCATTCTGCCAAAAGATAGGGATTATCACCCCCTAACTGCAAAGCGAGAGGTTTTTCTGCTAGGGAGAACCCCAGCAACTTATAGCGATCGCCGTGTTTAATCGCCATCGTCGTGATCATTTCCGTGTAGAGAAGGGGACGACGGCTAATTTGTCGCAAAAAATAGCGAAAATGGCGATCGGTATAATCCATCATCGGAGCCACACTTAAAATATTGCCCATCTTTCCCTTGATTTTCTCCTTCAGGGTAGCCATCGATCCGCTGATCGGGACATTCTCCGGGGAAACCCACAGAATAACCGGTCTTCCTCTCAAGATATTTTAAAGCCTTTTGGTAAGTAGGTAGGCGTTAAAAATTATCAGACACCACCCTGATCAAGGGGGGACTAAGGGTAGGGTTGATTCATGAATCAACCCTACTATGAATCAACCCTAGGACTAAGGGGGGATCGAACCTAAAATCTATTTTTAATTTAATTATAACCAGCTACTTAAGTTGACTATCTAAATTATTGGTTAAGACTGCACCGGAGAAAGGAGAAGGGGACTTTTTTGACTTACCTCCGTGGCATATTTGCCCCTTTAATCGTGTCGCGGATGACGATTTTTTGTTCTTTGGAATAACCGGCAAAAGAACGAGTAGCAAGTAACTCGATTTCTATTCCCGTACCCGATCGCAAGGATTCCACAGGTAAGGGTAATTGACCGATATCCAGAATAAATTGATTGCCCTCCTGTCGGACTAAATTAGCGGGCATATCTCCTTCATAGCGAGTGACAAAATCAGTTCTGGGACTGGTTTGCAGGTCGTCTGCTTGCCAACGAGTGACACGATAACGCACTTTAAATTTAGTGCCGATTAAATTCGATTGGGAAGCTTTATCTTCAAGAAAAAGCCTTAAATCAGTACCATTTCCTGTGATACCTTTTGCTTCTAATTGGGTGACATCTCGTTCAAAAACAGCATTATAAACGACAAATTCCGTAACATTATTGCGTTTTTGAGTGGTTCCCTCAATCCAGAGGTCACTGGGGACAGTTACCTTCATTTCCTTTTGATCATCGAGGGTTAAAGTAAAACGCTGATTAGCAAACCGGTTAAACTCCTGGGGCGCATTCCAAATTAAAATAAAAGAACGTTCCGATCGATCTACTAAAATCCGATATTGATCATCGATCAGGGAACCGGGGGCAAATAAAGACACTGCCCCGGTGCGAGTTTCCCAAATATTTTTAGAGAGAATATAACCCCGTTCTTTTAACTCCGCCAGGGGAACAGTTGCGCTCGGTTGATCGGCAGTTAAAGGGCGATCGATTTGAATTAAAGTTAACTGTCCTAAACGACCCTCGCGACCGTTACGACCACTATTACCCGTCGCCCCATCCAGACCATCCTGACAGCTAAATTCTCTGGTGGTACAGCTATAATTGGCATCTCCCGGCCTACCGCTGCAGGTTTGAATTGTCCAGAAAGGTTGGGAACAGCGACAACCCTTGCCCCCCTGGCCTCCCTGACCCCCAAAACCCCCGGCGCCTCCGGCCGCATTGACCGTTACTTGTCTTAAAAAATCTAAATTAGTGGCATAGAGGGTTAAAGCGCCGCCATTACCGCCATCACCACCATTACCCCCATTGCCACCGTTACCACCACCGGCGGCCTGGAGATTTCGTGTGACGTTGCTCGGTTGACCGCTACAGTTGCCATCGCTGCCATTGCCGCCATTTTCACCATTGACCCCTTTTTGTCCTGAAATATCGAGTTTTAGGGGAGAACCATCGAGAAAAAGGGTTAAACTGTCACTATTTCTGCCTTGGCCGCCAACTTTGCCAGCTTTTCCGCTTTGGCCCTGTTTACCGAAAGTTTGTACATCGGAACCTTGGGCTAACCAAGAACAGCGATCGCCCGTCACCGTGGCGGGCATTAGGTACGGTAAAGGGAGAAAAAAGGTGAATACTAATGATTTAGCCCAAAAATTCATAATTTTAGCCAATTTATCCCCAAAGATTCCCATCGATTCCCTCTTGATGACTTTTAGATCTAGATTTTTGTTTCCCCTCTATCAATAAGGTGCGCTATCATCCTACACTTACTTTGAGAAGGAAACAGCCAATCGCGAGGGTTACGCGCGTGAAAAAAGTATTAGCTATTATCTTAGGTGGCGGGGCCGGAACTCGCCTTTATCCGTTAACGAAACTGCGGGCCAAACCTGCCGTCCCCCTAGCGGGAAAATATCGCCTAATCGATATTCCCGTCAGCAATTGTATTAACTCCCAGATTGACAAAATCTATGTGTTGACGCAATTTAATTCCGCTTCTCTCAATCGTCACCTCAATCGTACCTATAATTTTACGGGTTTTAGTGATGGTTTCGTGGAAGTTTTGGCCGCTCAACAAACCATGGAAAATCCTCAATGGTTCCAAGGCACGGCCGACGCAGTACGACAGTATATTTGGACGATGAAGGATTGGGATATCGATGAATATCTGATTCTCTCGGGAGATCATCTCTATCGCATGGACTACAGCAAGTTCATCGAACGCCATCGGGAAACCAACGCCGATATCACTTTATCGGTGGTTCCCATCGATGAACGTCGGGCCTCCGCTTTTGGGGTGATGAAAATCAATGATTCGGGGCGAATTGTCGATTTTTATGAGAAACCCAAAGGGGCAGAATTGGAAAGAATGCGGGTAGATACGACGATTTTAGGCTTAAGTCCCGACCAAGCTCGCCAAAGTCCCTACATCGCTTCCATGGGAATTTATGTCTTTAAAAAGAATGTTTTAATCGATCTGCTCGATGCCAATAAAGAACAGACCGATTTCGGCAAGGAAATTATTCCCTCGGCGGCTAAAGACTACAATCTTCAGGCTTATTTATTTAAGGGTTACTGGGAAGATATCGGGACGATTGAAGCCTTTTATGAGTCTAATCTCGCCCTGACTCAACAACCCAATCCCGCCTTTAGTTTCTACGACGAAAAAGCACCCATCTATACCCGTTCTCGCTATCTGCCACCCACAAAAATGCTCAATTGTACGGTGACAGAATCGATGATTTCTGAAGGTTGTATTCTCAAAGAATCTCGCATCCATCACTCGATTTTAGGTATTCGTAGTCGAGTTGGCAAAGACTGCTCGATCGAGGATACAATGCTGATGGGAGCCGACTTTTATGAGTCTTTCCCCGAACGGGAAAGTCTGATCGGAAATGCCAAAATTCCCGTGGGTATCGGTCCCGGTTCCACTATTCGTCGGGCAATTGTGGACAAAAATGCTCGCATTGGTTCCAATGTTTTAATTGTTAACAAAGATCGTGTGGAAGAAGCTAATCGCGAAGATTTAGGTTTCTATGTTCGCAGCGGCATCGTGGTTATTTTCAAAAATGCCACTATTCCCGACGGCACGGTAATTTAATCTATCAGTTATCAGTTATCAGTTATCAGTTATCAGTTATCAGTTATCAGTTATCAGTTATCAGTTATCAGCTTTTATTTATCCGATTAATTAGCCATTTTTCTAGTTATTATCGCTTGGATATAGCCGCAGGCTGATGGCTTCAGCTAATTACCTAGACAATTCCCTTGAAACCATAAGTAGCTGGTTATAATTAAATTAAAAATGGATTTTAGGTTCGATCCCCCCTGCACCCCTTAATAAGGGGGGTGCCGATCCCCCCTTAGTCCCCCCTTTAATCCTCCCTTAATAAGGGGGGCATCTGAAAGTTTTTAATACCTACCTACTTATCCTTTTCTAGAAGTGATAGCAAAATCTCCCGAGCAGCTCCTCTGAAAATCAGAAAAATTTCTATATTTTTGCATCCGATTTTAAGTTTATCAATTAACCTTAAATTAAAGCCCTAGGGCTTAGATAGAAGCCATTCAAAGGATATTTATGAAAGCCAAAATCGCGATCGCTTGTCAGGGAGGCGGCAGTCAAACTGCTTTTACTGCCGGTGCATTAAAAGCATTATTTGACAATAAAGTACAAGATTACTTTAATATTGTCAGTCTCAGTGGTACTTCTGGCGGTGCTATCTGTGCCTTTTTCACCTGGTATGCTCTCAAAAAAGGTGATAGCATCGTTTGGAAAAGAATGATTGATTTTTGGGAAGATAATAGCGCTCGAACTCCCCAAGAACAACTATTTAATGACTCAGCTATTAAAGCTCTAGAATTAGCCAGCAAAGGATTAATTCCCCAGTATAATCTCAGTCCTTCCTCTCCGATTACTAAAACCTTATTTTCTATAGCTACCTACGGTTTACGCAGTCGCTTTACCAACTTTGATCAGTTACTAAGAGCGCATATTGATTTCTCTGAATTAGCCACTTGGGGAGCTAAACCAGAACCCCCAATTTTATTAATTGGGGCCTGTAATATCCTGACAGGAAAGTTAAGTAAATTTAGCTCGCGCCAGGAAGCAGTTAAAATTGAACATATCCTCGCTTCTGCTTGTGTTCCTAACATTTTTCCTGCTGTCACCATTGAAACTATGGCCTACTGGGATGGACTATTCTCCGATAATCCCCCCATCCGTTCTTTAATTCGCCGTGAATTTGTCGGAGTCGAAAATATTCCCGATGAAATTTGGGTAATTAAAATTAATCCCACCTCCAGAGATAAGATCCCCGTGCAATCCGATGATATTGCTGATCGCCGCAATGAATTAGAAGGCAATGTTTCCCTATTTCAAGGTCTCGATCAGATTGATTTTATCAATCAATTATTTCTTAAAGGAGCCTTTAAAGAGGAATTTTTGCGGGAGATCGCCTTAACAGAACCATTTAAAATTCCTAAATCTTTCCCAGAAGATCCCGATCAAGATTACCATATTCCGATGATCGAAATGTCGGCGGAATTAGCCAATAGTCTCAACTACGAAAGTAAACTCGATCGCTCTCCGTCCAATATTCAGCGTCTGATCGCTGACGGCGAAAAACAGGGAAAACAGTTTCTAGAACATCGACTAAAAGCTATGGGTTTAGGATAATTTTTGAGGTTTCAAAAACGGCAAAAATAAGGATTAAATAGCATGAAATCTGTCAATAGACTATTTAATTGATTATTATTCATTCTTAATTCTCCTGACGACCGGCTACTGACTACTGACTACTAACCCTAACAACAATTTTTGATTTTTACAAGAGGTCTAATAATCACTGATTTTCATTGACTAATACCCGTCCGGATAGATCGTAAATCATAATATCCCATTGCCCATTTTTTGCCACTTCAAAAGCCACTTTAGAACCATCGGCACTGATGATCGGATTGCGTACTTCCGCGAGCAGATCGGGAGCAATTTCCCTTCTCTGTTGAGTTTGTCGATCGTACAGATAAATCGCCGTTTTTCCCTGACGACTAGCAGTAAAAACGATATAACGACCATCTTCACTAATGGAAGGACTAGAAGCGATCTGATCGAGAGAATTTAGGCCGGGTAAAGGCAGTAAACGGCGATCAATAGCATCAAAAAGATAGATAGCTTGGGAACCATTGCGATCGGAAGCAAAAACGAGATAGCGAGAGGCAAGATAGGGAGTTAATTCACTAGCAGCACTATTTAAACTTCTCCCCCCTCGATCGAAAGGAAAAGACAGTAAACTCGGATAACCCGCACATCCAGTTAACAAACTAATTACAGCAACAAGACTAATAAAAAAATAACGTTTCACGGTTTGGGACTTTCAACGGGACTGCCATCGGCAATATCTAACTCGATATTCGGACCGCGATCAAGAACCTCCACATCCCATTGTCCCCGACGAGCGGATTCAAAGACAAGATAACGACCATCGGGACTAAGACGAGGATTTCGTAACCAACCGCGATAATTTTGACTCAATAACTCAGAGCGATCGGTAATGCGATCATATAAAGCGATGACGGGACGACCTTCAATAATCACCACATAAGCCAGATAACGCCCCGTTTGGCTTAAACTAGGGCTATCGGTAATTTCTTGACCCGTATATAATCCCCCTAGGGTCTGGTATTGTTTTGTCTGCAAATCATAGAGCAGCATCTGATTACTACCGCGACGATTAGACAGCAAAGCCAGCCAACGACCATCACCGCTCAGGGCAGGTTTTTCGTCATTATAGCGACTATTTAGGGTTCCTGTAGAGAAACCGGGGTTATTGAGATTACAACCGCCTATAACCCCTAAAAACCAGCAGATAAACAGCAAAAAGGGAGCTTTGGTCATCGGACCTACTCCTTAATAATCAAACCTAGTCTGATTATCATTGCTCGACTCCCGTTCACTATTATCTGGTCTCTCCCAATCTTCTTGATCGCCAGCATCCCTAGGATCGATCGGTTGATAATCGACGTATTCCCCTTTAAATGGCGGATCATCGGCAATTATTGGGCGAGTACGGCGTTTTTGGCTAGTGCGGGGCGGTTTACTGCTCGTCTCTTCACTAGCGGGACGACGACGTGGACGGGGACTGGTTTCTTCCCAATCATCACCGCTAGGGCGCTGATCATAAACCTCTCGATCGCTAGTGGGGGAACTATTGCGGGGACGACGATTAGCCGTTTTGCGACTGCCGGTATCGGCCGGCCGACGGGTGCGGGTGCTGCGGGGTTCCTCGTCCTGATAACTAGAAGTACGGGAAGAGCGGGGATCATCGTAACCGCGTAAACGGGGATTATCTTCGTAACGTTCCTCCGGTTCGTAGGTGTCGAGGGGTTCCAATTCGGCCCGATATTCCCGACTCACAGGACGTTCATCGACAAAAGACGTGCCGCGGCGGGCCTGTTCCGTGGTTAAACCCCTTAATTTTACCGTCTCGAAGGCAAAAAAAACCGCTGCTCCAGTCAGCAAAAATTGTCCGAATTGCAAAATCGGATCCAGTCGCCACCCTTGAAAAAGTAGAATTAAACCGCACAGTAACCCAACGGCGGCAAAAAATATATCATGATCGCGGGAAAGTTCCGGCCGCACCGAGCGCAGGAAGTATAACCCGGCTCCGGCTACTGCCAGAAAAATTCCTAAGATACTGGCCGAATTCAGCCCAAAATTGACCATCTTTATCTCCCTTCTCGGTGCTTAAATTCAAGAATCGAGTCTTTATCTATAGCGGTTAGCCATTAGCCGTCAGCTTTCGGCAGCAATCTTGCTGTTTTTAACTTCTAGAGTCGAGCTATATTCTAACCCCGAAGTCTAGCACTATATCTATCATCCTCGATTCTAACTTACTCGATCGAGCCTAGTTCACACAACTATTGTTAGGGAAGTGGGGAAGTGGGGAGACCACTTCGTGCGCGTTGCGGGGGGAAGTGGGGAGATTTTATCAGTGAACAGTGAACAGTAAACAGTGAACTGAAAACTCACATCTGATAACTGATAACTGATAACTGATAAGGCTGACATCTTAACAAAATCTTTAGAAATTACCCATTGACAGGATTGACTAAATGTGTTATATGGGTTTCGGGCATTTTAATATGATTTCTTGCTTGAGGGCTTTTGAGCGATCGCTATTGTTGGGAAGTTAATCGCCAAAAGTCTGAAACGACCAACTTTGGGTGATGCACGTCATCGGGGACTTGTAAAGTGCGTAAGTCCTAATCTTACATAAGATTAGACAGAAATTTTTCTGTCATATCATAAAATTAACTTAACCTAGCCAAGAGGGAATTAGCATAGAATGTGAGTATAATTCAGGCTAAGTAGATAGTCTGTTTGTATTCATAGTCCATTCAATCCATAAAATTAAGGTGTGAGGATTGACCCATGTCAAAACTATTCAAGAATTTAACAAAGGTAACTCCTTTAGTATTGGGTGTTTCCCTGGCCGCTGCAGGTGGTGCCGTAGCTCAAACTTCCGGTACACCTCAACTCAAAGTTGATCCAGTAGCGCAACAACAACTCGATCGCATTCAACGAGCCCAAAGTAGTCAGCAGATCAATACAGGTGTCTATCAGGGTTCCATGTCTCAGGTGACTAGCGTTAACCAACTGCGGGACGTATCCCCCACCGCTTGGGCCTACGAAGCCTTAAGAAGTCTTGTAGAACGTTACGGTTGTATCGTTGGTTATCCCGACCGTACCTTCCGCGGTGATCGGGCCACGACTCGTTGGGAATTTGCCGCCGGTTTAAACGCTTGTTTAAACGTCATGGAACGTTTAATTCAAGATGGTATCGCTGTACTCAGAGAAGACATCGATAAATTAAAACGTCTTGTTAAAGAATTTGAAACCGAACTAGCGGCTTTAGGGGCTAGAGTAGATAACCTGGAACAGCGGGTTTCTTTCTTGGAAAATAATCAATTTTCTACCACCACCAAACTCAGAGGTGAGGTAATCTTCAGTGTCGCCGATAGCTTCGGTGGTCAGGCTCTCCTTAGAAATACCGACGGTACGGTGACTAGAGGCACCAATCAAGATCAGAGCCAAACAGTATTTAATAACCGGGTTCGTCTCAACTTTGAAACCAGCTTCACCGGTAAAGATTTGTTAAGAACCCGTTTACAAGCAGGTAACTTTAACACCACTTTCAACCAAAACGGTCCGACGAGAACCAACATGACCCGTCTAGCATACGATAATGGCCGGGACAACGATGTCACCATCGATGACTTGTTCTACCGCGCTCCCATCGATACTCCCTTCGGTAAAATCACCGTTTGGGTTGGTGCTAACGAGTTAAACCTAGATGACGTTTTCATCACTACTAACCCCTTCCTCGCCGATAGCGGTACAGGTGCTTTATCTCGCGGTCAACGCTACAATAACATCGTCTTCCGCGGTCCCGATGGTGTTGGTGCGGCGGTCAGATTTAATATCGGGGATGTTTTCCAAGTCACAGGAACCTATCTAGCTAGTGGTGGCACTAATGGAGCCAGCAATCCTAACCCTGGTAGCGGTTTATTTAACGGTTCCTACAGTGCTGGCGCTCAGGTTGGTTTCTCCTTCATCAAATTTGCCGATATTAACTTCGTCTATGTTCGCAGTTATCAAACTGCGGATAGTATGAGTTCTGGTTTATTCGGTAACGTCAGCAGCCCTCTGACTGAGCGTCCCTTCGGTAACGTTGCTACTGTAGCCGACCGTTTCGGTCTTCAAGCGAGCGCCCAGGTTATCCCTGGAGTCTTAAATCTAGGGGCATGGGGGGGTTATGCCAATGCCTCGGCCACGGGAGTTAATGCTGCGATCGGAGACAATAACACTGGTATCTGGTCTTGGAACCTGAATCTTTCCGTCCTCGACCTCTTTGCCGAAGGTGCGGCCTTCTCTTTAGGTGGTGGTCAAGTACCCCGTTCCGATAAAGAAAGCAGAACCTCTTACATGGTAGAAGCCCAGTATAAGTTCCCAGTCACCAAAAACATCCTGATTACTCCCGGTGCCTATGCGGTCTTCAACGGTAACAACGAAGGTAACGCCATTTTGGTGGGTGTCATCCGGACAACTTTCCGTTTCTAAGCTGAGTTGACGGACTCGATCAATAAGAACGGTGGGATTTGTAGATCTCACCGTTTTTTTACTTTTAACTTTTCACTGGATATAGCCATTTATGAGAAGATGATCGGAGCGTCCCAAACGCTGCTATATTTACTTCGCCTATTTAGTTGCTTATCTATGCACTCTCTGTCTTTCCCCCGTCGCACTAAAATTGTGGCCACGATTGGCCCGGCCTCGCAAAATAAGGAAACATTACGTCAGATGATCAAGGCGGGGGCGACAACATTTAGATTAAACTTTTCCCATGGCGATCACGATTACCATCGTCACAGCATTAATCTGATCCGTCAGTTAGCCTTTGAACTCAATCAACCGATTGGCATCCTTCAGGATCTGCAGGGACCAAAAATTCGTTTAGGTAAATTTGCCTGTGGGTCGATTACCCTGAAACCGGGGGAACCCTTTATCCTTACTTCTAGGGATGTGGAATGTAATCAGGACATAAGTTCCATTAGCTATCCCTCGCTCGCCCAAGAAGTCCCAGAAGGTTCGAGAATTCTCCTCGATGATGGTAAAGTCGAAATGCGGGTGGAATCAGTGGATCGTTTGAAAGGTGATCTTTCCTGTCGCGTAGTGGTTGGGGGTGTCTTATCCAGTAATAAAGGGGTAAATTTTCCCAACGTTTATCTGTCGGTAAAAGCGTTAACCGATAAGGACAAAAAAGATTTAATGTTCGGACTGCTGTGGGATGTGGATTGGATCGCCCTCAGTTTTGTGCGTAATCCCCAAGATATACTCGAAATTAAAGAATTAATCGCCAGCGCGGGTAAATCTATCCCCGTGATCGCTAAAATTGAAAAACACGAAGCGATCGAGGAAATGGAGGCAATTTTATCCCTCTGTGATGGTGTTATGGTGGCCAGGGGAGATTTAGGAGTAGAATTACCAGCCGAAGACGTGCCAATCCTGCAAAAACGCCTGATTAATACCGCTAATCAGCTAGGCATCCCGATTATCACCGCCACTCAAATGCTTGACAGTATGGCCAGTAATCCTCGTCCCACCCGCGCCGAGGTTTCTGACGTAGCTAATGCGATTTTAGATGGCACTGATGCGGTCATGCTTTCCAATGAAACGGCTGTGGGTCATTATCCCATCGAAGCAGTGGCAACCATGGCCCGCATTGCCGAAAGGATCGAACGGGAACAGATCAATAGTGCCGCTCGCTCTAACAATAAACAATCGATTCCCAATGCTATTTCCTCGGCAGTCAGTCAAATTGCCGAACAATTGGGGGCAGCGGCAATTATTACCCTAACCAAAACTGGCTCTACTGCCCGTAATGTCTCCCGATTTCGCCCCAAAACCCCGATTTTAGCCGTTACTCCCCATCGGGAAGTGGCACAGCAGTTACAGCTAGTTTGGGGCGTAAAACCGATGTTATTGCTCGATTTACCCTCCACCAGCCAAACTTTTCAAGTGGCGATGAATCTTGCCCAGGAAAATAACCTCCTCGCAGATGGTGATTTAGTGGTGATGACGGCGGGAACTCTGCAAGGGGTGGCCGGTTCCACGGATTTAATTAAGGTGGAAGTGGTAAAATCCCTTTTGGGCAAGGGTACAGGTATCGGCCAGGGTGTGGCCAGTGGCCGGGCGCGAGTGGCCCATAATGCCCGGGAAGTGGGTAGTTTTAGTAACGGGGAGATTTTAGTCGTTCCCACCACCAGTGCCGAATATGTGGATATGATGCGGAAAGCTGGCGGAATTATCACCGAAGATACCGCGATGAACAATCACGCCGCTACTATCGGTTTAAAATTGGGTATTCCTGTGATTGTCGGGGTTAAAAATGCCACGAAAATTATCCGCGAAGGGGTGATCATTAGTCTCGATGCTCAACGGGGTTTGATTTATTCCGGTATTGGCAAGGGTGCGGCAACTATGAAAAACTGAGTCGGTTATCAGTATTCTCCGAGTCAGTATTCAGGAGTCAGGAGATTATTTTTATTTATTCTCCCCACTCCCTGCTCCCCACTTCATAATTCATAATTCATAATTCATAATTCCCCAACACCCATTTTCACTTGTCTATGAGCGATTCTTACTCTCCTCCAGTCGATAATCCGGCCTATACTGTTGAACAAGCGATCGCTAATATCCAGCAAAGAGAAGACCTAGGCGCGCGTTATTATGCCGCTTGGTGGTTGGGTAGATTTCGTGTTCGTCAACCAGAGGCGATTTCGGCGTTAATTGCCGCTTTAGAGGACGAAAGCGATCGCACTCCCGATGGCGGTTATCCCCTGCGACGCAATGCCGCCAGCGCTTTAGGGAAATTAGATGATCTCAGTTGTCTTCCCGCTTTGATTGCCTGTCTCGACTGCGAAGATTATTATGTGCGCGAATCGGCTGCCCAGGCATTGGAAATGCTTCAGGATCGAAGTGCGATCGCACCTTTAAAGAAACTATTAGAGGGTGGCATCGAAGGGGCTGTTTTAGTGGCGGGAAAACCCCATTTAGTCCAACCCTACGAGGCGATTATCGAAGCCTTGGGAACCCTGCAAGCGACGGAAGCAATTCCCCTGATTGAACCGTTTTTAAAGCATTTCGTCGAAAAAGTGCGTTATGCGGCTGCCCGCGCCCTCTATCAACTCACGACTAACCCCCACTATGGCGATATTCTGATTAATGCCTTGCAAGGGGAAGAATTACAGCTGCGTCGTTCTGCTTTAATGGATTTAGGCGCTACGGGTTATCTGCCGGCTGCCCCTGCGATCGCTAATACTTTGGCGGAAAATAGTCTGAAACTGGTTGCTCTCAAGGAACTTTTAGAAAACCATCTAAAAACTAATTCTAGGGGCGAAAATATCTCGGAAATTCTCACTTTAATGGATAGTTTATTGTAATTAATCATTGGTTATTTTGTATCTAAATTAAAACCGATGCAATCCAGAGGTTTTTATGCTAATTCAAACTGATTATGTCGGCTGGCTGAACGAGACAATCACTCTGTTAAGACAAAAAAACTTTGATAAAGTTGACTGGGAAAACTTGATCGAGGAGATAGAAAGTTTGGGCAGAAGTCAAAAACGTGAACTCCGCAACCGGTTAACCACCATCTTAGAACACTGCCTCAAACTTTGCTATACTGATTACGTTGAGGATTATCGAGGTTGGCAAGAAACTATTAGGCGCAGTCAACGGGAACTAGAAGAACTTTTGAGGGATTCTCCTAGTTTAAAACCCTACTGGGATCAAGTATTTTTAGATTGCTATGCCACGGCTTTAAAAAGCTTGCGAGATAACCCAGATTATCAATCCTTTAACCTTCCCGATGATTGTCCTTTTCCCCAAGAAATTAGTCAGATTTTACAGAAAAAAGTTTGGCGATAAAATTATCTTAAAAAGTTTGTTGGTGGGGTTAGGAGACGGTCAAATCTGAGACGATGTCCGATCAGGTTATACTTTATCTCTATGAGAAATGCTGTAAATAATTGGTTATTTTCTAGGGAAATTTAAACTCATAAAATCCAGAGGTTTTATGCTAATTCAAACCGATTATGTCGGCTGGCTGAACGAAACAATCACTCTTTTAAAACAAAAAAACTTTGATCAAGTTGACTGGGAAAACTTGATCGAGGAGATAGAAAGTTTGCTAGTCTTAGGCTAAATTTCTAGGTCATTGGTTTATGGGGTAGCCAAATATCCTAAAACAGGATAGAGTATTGATATTCATACTGTTTATAAGACGATAAAAAAATCCATGGATATACCTGAGCCTTCCCATCGTCTGCCAAGTATAAAGAAGAATAAAGCAACAAGCACTGTTGGGCGTGGCAAAACTGTCCAACTTACTGAGAAACTAGCTTTTTCAGCTTGGAATAACAGCAGTGTTAGTCTGAGTCTTGGTAATAGCATTGAACATTATGATTTTTGGGAACAACCTATAGTAATAATCTCAGACGGAGGCTACGGTCTTTTAGGATTTGAAGGTGATACATCAGATCATCTTGACCTACCTGAATGGTATGAACCTCATGTGGAAGCTTGGTCTAAGTTGGCCTTGCCAAATACAACTCTTTGGTTTTGGAACTCAGAAATTGGCTGGGCTGTGGTACATCCAATACTTGAGAAATTTGGCTGGCGATATGTTAATTGTAATATATGGAATAAAGGAAAAGGTCATATTGCAGGTAATGTCAACACAGAGAAAATAAGGCGTTTTCCAGTGGTTACAGAGGTTTGCGTCCAATACGTTAGAGAAGTCAAAATTGCTGACTTAACAATTAAAGAATGGCTCCGAAAGGAATGGTTAAGATCGGGCTTACCTTTGCGTCAAGCTAATTTAGCTTGTGGTGTTGCAGATGCGGCAACAAGAAAATATTTTGATCAAGGACATTTATGGTATTTTCCCCCACCCGAAATGTTTGAAAAATTAGTTTTCTATGCCAACGAACACGGAAACCCAGAGGGAAAACCCTATTTTTCTAAAAATGGCCAGCGTCCTTTAACAGGTAAAGAGTGGGAGAAGATGCGCTCTAAATTTAATTGCCCTCATGGTTTTACAAATGTTTGGGATCGTTCAGCTTTGCGCGATGATGAACGAATTAAGTCTAAGGATGGTAAAGCTGTTCACTTAAATCAAAAGCCACTGGATCTGATGAAATTAATTATTGCAGCTTCAAGTGAGGAACAGGATGTGGTTTGGGAACCATTTGGGGGGCTTTTCAGTGCCTCTTTAGCTGCCAATATCCTGAATCGAAAAGCTTTCGCTTGTGAAATTGACGAAACTTATTTCTATTATGGAGTCAAAAGGTTTAGTCAAGTAGTTCATCAATGTTCCCTTCTTTAATGCCAAGGTGTTCTCTTAAAGCAGATTTAATTAACTCCTCTCGACGACTAGCTAAAAGCCTGTTCCACTGTCCAACTTTCATTCCAGAGAACTGTGTTCGATAAACACGCTTTTTAAAATCCTCAATTCCTGGATGTAAAATCCTGTCCATTTTGGCAAAATTAGTGTCTAATCTATATTTGAAGCGAGTGATCAGTTCCCGCAAGAGCATTTGATACTCTTGTGTCGGCTTATAAAGCCTTCCATCATTTCCCCAAGAATTAACTATTTCTTCAGCTTGAAATAGTTCTTCGTCCGTTCCTTGAAATTTGTATCCATTAGTATTTGTTTGTTGCAAATTTGCTCTCCTTTGGCTTGTATCTTCGGGTTCTAGAACAAGGTAATCAGGAGGATTATGATAATGATCATCTCTCGCTTTAGCCACTGAAAAGCCAGAGACAACGCATACATCTAGAATCTTGGGTTTGCCATAAATTACCGCTTCCGGCAGCCAAGCTATTAGAGAAACGTAGGTTTGATCAAACTGAAAATGATTTTGACTATCTTTGAAACGGGCTGTTATTTCAGTAGCTAATGGGAACCATGCTTTTATTTCTAATCCTGGGGTAGGCTGGATGCTACCCATGAAGACAGTATCAGGAAATCCTGGATCTTGTCTTTTCCATTCACCAAACGGCGCAAATATTTCCTGCTTATTTAAAAACTCAACAGTGTTAAATTCAATCAGATTTCCCAATAGTGGTGATAGCTTTGAAATTACTTTGGCTAAATTAACTGCTGCAGCAACCGATATTGGTCTAGCAATGTCTAATAGGTCAAATCTATGTCCAGACAAATCATCTAGATATTGCGATGCCAGGCTAATAACATCTTCTGTATTCATAACCCTTCCCCACAAGATGTGGACTGACAAGCTTGCTCAACTTGCTTTAAAATTTCGCAAGGATCTACACCGATTACACGACTAACCAGAAGGAACTCAACCACATCTAATCTTCTTTCACCATTTTCGTATTTGGCAACGAAAGATTGCGGCTTTTTGATGGCTTTAGCGAGGGCTGCTTGAGTTAAATTCGCATCCTTACGAGCGGCGATCAGGCATCGACGAAAGACATGGTACTCTGGGCTAAAAATAGATTTCATCGTGCTTTAATGAGCACAGGAGTTAGCATTTCCAAGATAAACCTATTTTAGAATAATCCCAAAATGGGATTTTAGGTTCCCTAGGACCTTAGTAAACAGCATAACACCCCCAGTGTAGCGGACGGTATGGAGTCTTTGGTACAATGGCGAAGGTTACTCGCTGCTGCTGATCTGGAACGATAGAAAGTTTGGGCAGAAGTCAACACACTGCCTCAAACTTTGCTATACTGATTACGTTGAGGATTATCGAGGTTGGCAAGAAACTATTAGGCGCAGTCAACGGGAACTAGAAGAACTTTTGGGCGATTCTCCTAGTTTAAAACCCTACTGGGATCAAGTATTTTTAGATTGCTATGCCACGGCTTTAAAAAGCTTGCGAGATAACCCCGATTATCAATCCTTTAACTTTCCCAATGATTGTCCTTTTCCCCAAGAAATTAATCAGATTTTACAGAAAAAAGTTTGGCGATAAAATTATCTTTAAGAGTTTGTTGGCGGTGTTAGGAGACAGGAGTTAGGAGTCAGGAGATTATTTTTATTTATTCTTCCCACTTCATAATTTATAATTTATAATTCATAATTCATAATTCCCACACCCCAACGCCTAACCTCATCCCCTCTACTAATAACCAATGCTTCCCACCGTTGAGACTTTAATTATTGCCGTCGAAAAAGCCGACTCAGCCAATGAGTTACTAACCGCCGTGGAAAACTTAGCCGCCGCCAAAAGTGAAGCGGCAATACCCACCCTCACCGATGTGCTGAGATATAATAACCCCGGTGCCTCCGTGGCAGCCGTGGATGGTTTAATCGCCATTGGCAAAGCGGCGGTTCCCTATTTACTAGCCAACCTAGACGGTTATAATTATGGGGCGAGAGCTTGGGCAACCCGCGCCCTAGGGGGAATTGGCGATGTGCGAGGATTGGACTTATTGCTTGAGGCGGCGGTGAGTGATTTTTCCTTTAGCGTGCGGCGAGGAGCGGCTAGAGGCTTAGGAAATATAATTTGGTCTGATTTGGAGGAAAGTCGGGTTTCTGAGGCTCAGAAGGCTGTTTTTGCGGCACTGGAGAAACTTTCGCAAGGGGATCCAGAGTGGGTGGTTAGATATGCGGCGATCGTCGGATTAGAGGGATTAGGAACTGCGGCGGCGGCATTTCGCGGGGCGATTCGGGAACTTTTAGGACAGATTCGGGAGACAGAAACGGACATAGTGGTAGGATTGCGTGCCGATCAAGCTCTGGAACACTTACAATAAGCCTAAGTCGAAAGTAGGAAAACTTATTTCTCTACAGGGAGAAACAATTACACTAACATTCTATGAAATATTGGCAGGAAATTTTAGCGATCGCTCAACGAATTTTAGTAGAATTAATCCGACGCGGGCGTAGCTTAATCCTCTGGGGCATTTTCCCGATCCTTGTCCTGCTCTTAAATGGCTATATTATGGCAGAAAAAGGCAAAATTGAGCTTGCCGAGGCAATGGCTCTGGCTACTCCTCCTACCCTCGTCGGGGCGGCACTTTTCTTTAGTTGTTTAGGGGGAACCGTGGCAACGGTAGTAGCAGAAAGGGAACAACAAACGATTAAACGGTTATTTTTATCGCCTTTAAGCGGTGTTTCCTATTTTATTGGCATTTTTCTCGCCCATTGTGCGATTGCCGCCTGTCAGACAATTTTAGTTTATTCTATTGCTAAACAGTATGGAGCCACTTTTAAAGGCTCAATTCCTCTAGAATTATTAATTATTTTTCTTAGTATCACCGCCTATGTGGGTTTAGGATTTATCCTCGGTACTCAACTGGCGAAAAGAACGGAAGATGTTAATGCCTTGGTGGGAACTTTTGGTGTTCCTTTATTAATTTTAGGCGGCGTTTTTCTTCCGACTGCTTTATTCCCCGACAATATTCTATCTCTGGCTAAATATAACCCGATCTACCACATGAATGAAGCTTTAATTGCTGTTTGGGCAAAGGGCAAAAATCTACAAGATATTAGCTCTCATTTTCGCTTTCTCTGTCTTTTTGCTCTAGCTATGGTAGCAGGTGGTTGGCTTACCTATCGACAAATGTTAAACCTTGAACGCCGACTGTAAATCAGTTATCAGTTATCAGTGATCAGTTATCAGTTAGGTAGGGTGGGTTAGGCGGAGACAAATTATCAGACTTAATCATTAATTTATCTATTCGCAGTAACCCACCATCAGTTATTCAGCTTCCTATTTTTCAGTATAATTAGCCAATTTCCCTGTTATTCTTACTATTACCTAGCTGACGGATGATGGCTTAAAAAATCCTGACTATCCTCGTTACTTTATTAAAAATGCTGACTATTAGTAATGTCAAAAAAAATTACGGAAGACGCTTAGTATTAGATCAATTAAACTTTCATATTGAAGCGGGGGAAATTTACGGTTTACTCGGTCCCAATGGTGCGGGAAAAACCACCACTATTAACTTAATTTGTAATTTATTAAAACCCTCATCGGGAGAAATTACATTTAATTATTTGCCAATTTCTAGAGTTACTAAAGAATTAATTGGGGTTGCCCCACAAGAAAATTTATTGTACAAATCCCTTACTTGTGAGGAAAATCTCAACTTTTTTGCTCAGATTTATGGACTCGATCGCCCCCAGCGTCGTCATCGGATTAAAGCCAGTTTATCGGCAGTAAATTTGCTTGATCGCGCCCGTAGTCCGGTGGAAACTTTAAGCGGTGGAATGCAGCGCCGGATGAATATTGCCGTGGCTATTGTTCATCAGCCAAAATTATTAATTCTCGATGAACCAACTACTGGTTTAGACATCGAATCTCGTTATGAAATTTGGGATTTAATCGGAGAATTACGGCGACAGGGAATGACAATTTTATTAACTACTCATCTCCTCGATGAAGCACAGCGTCTCTGTCAACGTATCGGGATTTTAAAACAAGGTCGTATTATTGCCGAAGGTAATTTAAATCAGCTGCGTCAGCACATTCCTGCGAAAGAAATTATTATCATGGATACCCAGGATCAAGAAGCGGCAATAAATCGAGGTAAACAATTAGGATTTACTGCCAAATTTTACGGTAAAGATTTAGCTTTTTGGTTAGATGAACATCTAGAATTAAGCGATATTATTCGGGCATTTGACGGCATTAATATTGATTCTATCTCCCGTCAGACGGTACAGTTAGAACATATTTATATGGAAATTATGAATCAATTTTAACCCCGTTTTTGAAAATTAAGGTTGATGATCGGCATTTTTCTGGTAATTTACCTCAATTAAGTTAAATCGCCTTTTTTTACCGTCATGATCATCTATAATTTTTAGATGTGTTCTATCTATTAATTGGAGACAAAATCAATGATGAAATTAACCTCTATCACTGGGTTATTGAGTCTATCGGCGGTATTATTAAGCTCACATCTACCGGCAGCGGCGCAAAATTGTCGGCCACTTTCTTTATTAGGGGGTGAAGGTAGTGAAGTTACGAAAAGCGTCTCACAACCCACTGTTCCAGGTCCTTTCGGTGTCACGATAACTCGTAATAATTGGAATACCGATTGGGCAGTGCCGGGGGGGAGACGTTTTCAGAGGTTTATCGTTACGGTTTCTGTCCCCCGGGCTGCCTCCTTTGATATCCGGCTGTTTCTCAAGTATAGCGATCAAACTAACGAGGAATTTTTTAATACTAATGGAGTACGAATCGAACCCGATAAACCCTTAACAATTACTGCCACAGTACGGGCAAATGATCAACCTTTTTTAGTCAATCTTTTTGTCAATGGTATTCAGCACATCGGTAATACCTACACCGCTTCTGTTGTTGGTTGTGAACGATAAAATATATAGGGTGTGCTGAAAAAGTTTTGTCGGGGGCAGGGTGTGGGGTTTGAAGCTAAGAGGCATTTTAACCGCTTATCCGATTAGCTGAATCTCTCCCAATCCCTTTACTGTTGCCTCTTGTCTCATCTCAACAGGCAATTTAAATGCGCGGACAGCCCCAGACTGTACTTTCTACCCCGATTGACCTTAAGTGGGACAATTAGGTTAATGCACAATTAAGGATTTTTGTCAAGAAAATAATATTAAACTTATTATTGATGTCTGCCATGGCCACGCCCAAATTATCTGGCAATGAGCGATTAAATACGCTACCCTAACTAATATCCCCCCATTGGCCTCGATTTAGAACTGGCTTTAATCCGTCCCCACCTTATTATCGATTTTTTTCGGGAATATTATGTCTGAAACTATCACTCCCACCATTAGCGATCGCATCTGTAAACACATGAACAAAGATCACGGTGATGCCGTGCTTTTCTACGCTCAAGTTTACGGTAATATTACCGATGCAGAAACGGCTCAAATGCTCTCCATCGATCCCCAAGGCATGGATTTAGCCGTAGAAAAATTAGGGGAGAGTCAAACAATTAGAATACCTTTTGAGCGCACCCTAGAATCAGCCAAGGATGCCCATAATATCCTCGTTGAGATGCTAAAAGTTAATCAAACTACCCCTTGACAAAGCCCGATTTTGCGACTATCACCGAAAAAGACCAACCTAGAGAATTAGCCCATGAATCAGGTTAACAGTACGGGAATAAAAATACCCAAGTCTGGCTGGCGTTTACTGCCTTTTTTAGTCTTGGGTGTGCTAGTTTTTGCCTTTAATTCCTCCCTAGAATTAAATTATCTAGTCAAGGGTTATATTACTCTCTTGGAATTACAGGCAGGCATCGTGGTTTTATACTTTCTTTTGGCTAAATTAGGGAAATCTAAAAATTATGAGAAATAGAACTATAGCGGCTTTACTAGCCTTTTTTCTCGGTTATCTTGGCATCCATAAATTTTATCTAGGGGAAAATTTGGCTGGTGTTCTCTATCTACTTTTCTTCTGGACTTTTATCCCCGGCATCATTGCTTTTTTTGAATTTATTGGTTTAATCATCATGTCAGATCAAGCTTTTGATGCTAAATACAATCCTAACTATCTCGCCAACAGTACAGAGCGAAGACTGCCAGAATCAGGTCAGCAAAAAACCGCTACTTTACTCCAGCTTAAAAAGCTTTACGATCAGGGAATTATTACTGCTGAAGAATACGAAGAAAAACGCAGAAAATATTTAGATTCTCTTTAAAAAAATATGTCTAATCTCTCTCCTCGCCCTCCCGAATCTTCCGAGTGGATCTGGCTATCTTTAGTCCCAGTTTTTGGGGGGATTGCCATTGCTAATGCTGGCAAAAAAACTAATAACCAAAGTTGGTTATCCGTCGGCATTGCCTTGACAATTATCTCCCTTATTTTCCTTACACAAGAGTCTTTTATCGTAATTTGGTTTGCCCAAATCGGCCTGGGTTTATACATCCGTCAACAGCTTAATTCCCATCCAATAGCTTCGGCAAATAGAACCGATTCTAGACAGTCATCCTCTCCTCTTGAAAAAATTGATATTAACAGCTGTTCTACCAACGATCTGGTTCATAAATTAGGGCTGCCGATTGTCTATGCCAATGATATCGTTTCTGTCCGTAATGAAGGACATATTTTTACCCATTTAGAAGAATTACACTTCCTGGCTGGTTTACCGGAAAATTATCTCAAAAAACTGGAACCTTTGATTATCTTTGCCTACGATATTCGCCAAGAAGTTGACGTTTCTTGGCGTTGTTTAAATTACCACTCTGTTGAGGAATTAGTCAATCTCGGTCTTGACTTTTCCCTGGCCGATAAAATTGTCGCCGAAAGAGAAAAAAACGGTGTCTATCGTTCGGCCATCGAAGTGAGAAACCGGACAGGTATTCCCTTAAAATCCTATCAGCAATTGCTCTAATTAGCTTGATTCTAGTTATGGCTTGAATTGCTTTTCTATCAAAGACACGATCCAACTTCTAGGTAAAAAACGGGGCAGATTGACGATAATTTTATTAGCCAATTTACCTGCTACCACGTTGGGGCGTTTGTTTGCCAAGGCGGTTAAAGCCTCTTTTACTACCACTTCCGCCGAATCTAACCGGCCGTTTTTGCCCATAAAAGCCCTGGGAAATCGGGCCACCTCAAAAAAATTCGATTCCGTCGGACCGGGGCAAAGAGCGAGGATTTCAACGCCTTTGTCTTTATTTTCTGCCCAGAGAGACTCGCTAAAGCTGAGGACAAAGGCTTTTGTCGCCGCATAGACGGAAAGATAGGGCAGCGGTTGAAACCCAGCAATGGAAGCAACATTGATAATTGCCCCCCCAGCACCAGCAAGCATGGGACGGAGAAAATAGTGGCTTAATTCCACCAATACCAGATTATTTAACTGGATCATTTCTAACTGTCGGGCTAAATCCTGCTCGCTAAAAGCACCATAACCACCAAAACCGGCATTATTTACCAGTAAATCAACGTTGATTCCTTTTTGGTTCACCGTATCATATACTAGCTTTCCCGCTCCAGCAACGGTCAGATCTTGGACGATAACCGTCACTTTTACCCCGTATTGTTCCCCCAATTCCGCTGCTAATTGTTCTAGTTTATCCCTAGATCTAGCGACTAAAATTAGCTCCATTTGCCGTTGGGCAAGTTGACGGGCAAAGACGACACCGATACCGGTGGAAGCACCGGTAATGAGGGCTGTTTTCATAGAAGATCAACCAAAAATAGCTTTTTTGCTGGAATTGTACCACAATTACCCTTCCATTTACAGTTCTTAACTTGGCGGTCAAGGCATTTTTTCAACTCAGAATATATGTTAGGCTAGAAATAGAACAAAGGTCGAGGGAGGTGCAGAAATGACAGTTATAAGCTTCACTGATCAAGATATTGCCAAATATACCGCCGCTGATATTGCTTCTTTGGCCGAACGACTAGAAAAAGATGAGTATAGTAACCCCTTCGAGGCTTTGCGGGATTGGCACCTGTTGCGAGCGATCGCTTTTCAAAGGCAGGAATTAGCCGAACCTTATCTTTATCTGTTGGATCTAGAAGCCTACGATGAGGCTTAAAGTGGCTTCGTTAAACAAAACTTAACACAAATTACTGGGGGTGTGAGACTAGCACACCCATTATTTTTGATTATGGTATTCTCTGGCTGAAAAAAGCCCCTAGCTTTTTGCTCCTTATTTCCCTACTATCAATAACAAAGTATTTTTAGGCGATCGACTAAATTATGGGCAAACAATACAACGTTTATGGGATCGGTAACGCGCTCGTCGATATGGAATTTCAAGTCTCTCCTGAATTACTGCAAGAATTAGGCATCGATAAAGGAGTGATGACGCTGGTGGACGAAAATCGTCAAACCCAGTTGATGGAAAAATTGGCTCTTGATTGTAAACGCAGCGGTGGCGGATCGGCGGCGAATACCCTAGTAGCGATCGCTCAGTTGGGAGGTAAAGGTTTCTATTCCTGTAAAGTGGGCAATGACGAATTAGGTAAGTTTTATCTACAAGATCTGCGGGCCTGTGGTTTGCATACCAATGAACACGGCGGCGAAAAAGAGGTGGGAATCACGGGAAAATGTCTAGTTTTTGTGACTCCCGATGCCGATCGCACCATGAATACTTTTCTCGGCATCACTGGGGAAATTTCCGAACGGGAATTAGTACCTTCAGCGATCGCTAATGCCGATTATCTCTATCTCGAAGGTTATCTCGTCACCTCTCCCACTGCCAAAGCTGCCGCTATTAAAGGGCGAGAAATTGCTCAGGCTGCTGGAGTGAAAACCGCTTTATCCCTGTCGGATCCCAATATGGCGATCTTCTTCCGGGAGGGATTACTGGAAATGATCGGAACGGGGTTAGATTTAGTTTTCGCTAATGAGTCGGAAGCTTTGACTATTTCCGGCAGCGAGGAAATTGAGTCAGCGATCGCCTATTTTAAAACCATTGCCAAAGGATTCGCTATCACCCGGGGTGCCAGTGGTTCTTTGATCTATGATGGCGAAAATCTCCTGGAAATTGACCCCCATCCCGTACAGGCGATCGATACCGTCGGCGCGGGGGATATGTATGCAGGTGCTTTTCTCTACGGCATTACCCACGGTATGGGTTACAAAGGAGCGGGAAATCTCGCTTCTCTAGCGGCTGCCCGGGTAGTTTCTACTTTTGGGGCGCGTTTACAAACCGAGGAAATTCAATCCCTGCGCGATTTGATCGTTTTGGGATAGGTTTTGTCAGTGATCAGCTTTCAGTCATCGGGAGTTAGGTTTTTTCTCTCTGCTCCCTGCTCATAGACAGTCTTAACGAGTAATTTAGATAGGGTTTGCTGAATAAATTTGAAATGTAGGCAAAGTAAGGGTTTTGGGGCTTTTCTCGCGAAACAGGTGCCAGATTTTGAGAGAATCGTCGTTCAAAACCTTGCGTCTTCATCGGCCCGCGTCCTGTAGGGGCGAAGCATTCGGGCAATAACCTATCGGTGAAAACGTAGATTTTCTATCCGAATGCTTCGCCCGTACTTATTCAGCAGACCCTAGATAGTCATACTAAATCCTGTTTAAAAGTTATAGGAGAGTGGGGAGAAGGGAGCGGGTTTTTTTAAGTGGGATTGGGGGTTAATCATGGTATTAAAAACCGATTCAGTATAACGGTAAAGTTAGACCGTCTTCACCGATAACTTTGGCTGAGTCATAGCGCCTCAATTGTAACGCGCCCACCTTCCACTGCCTCAATCTGAAGTTTAAAGCCATACAAAAGACCCATCCCCACACATCATACGGGCTTTCTCTGGCTGCGACTGCCAAAACGGAAGACGGCTCTATGTCCAATCCGAATCAGCCAAGGTTGAGCATCAGGGACACGCTCCTAGAGATGATCGGTAGCAGTAATCGTATCGTCGGCAAGCTCAAACGCTCCAGTTTCGATGTCGATCGCCACAATTCTCCCCTGATTTCCCTCCTCCACTTGAGAACGTACCTGAGATTCATAAATCTCATTACCACGTCGAGCGAATTCTTCTTTGCTGTAGCGGGGTTGTCGAACTGTCATTGGCTTGACCCTGTGGCAACTTTTGCCCTCTATTTTAACCCAAACATTGGGAATCTTCGCTAACATTCCCCAACTGAGCCCACAAGAGCGGCATCGCACTTTAACCCACAGCTTCAATCAATGGGCATGGTGCGTTCCCCAAAATCGATCGCTGGAGCAGTGGGACTTGCATTAGGGAACGCACCCTACCAGATCGGCGACTATGTACAAGAAACAGTGCGATATGATCGCTCTTTAGTCAATTTCTCTTACAATCTGCTGTTGAATTAATTTTAGCAAGGATTTTCGGGATTTTTCAATACATACTCTTCTATTTTGACCCCGTTCAAAGCTATCACTGGAAAATAAATGGTTAGACATTTTCCGATAACTACCGCTCCATCTACCATCTTCGAGATTCCTATAGCTTAATTCATAAATAATATAGTCTCCTGCATAATATTGTGTATATGATTGCATCATTATTCTTTCCCCATCGGGGGTAATCAAGGCAATATTACATAAGCCGGGACGCTGTTGTCTTTGTGATAATGCCTCTGATCTTTGTTTTAATTTTTGGTTGAAAGTCTCCTCTTTCTCTTTTCTCTCTCTTTGAGCATCAAGTGATCCTGCTATTGAAGATATAACATCTGGTATTTTCCCAACAGCCATGTTACCTAAAGTCCCGATTAATGAACCGATCAATTCATTCATTTGGTCAAATCCTTAATTCTTTAAAACAAATTTCCGTCTAACCACATATTGTACGGAAACTTTCTGCATAACACTCTCCAGAGTAACGATATGGGTCAACTTTCGGTATATCACTTCATTTAGGTGCGATTGCCAGAACTTTTTCCCATATCACGCCCAAAAGCGTGTTAGCCAGATTAGCATATTGCCAAAAACCTTGTTTAACTAAATTCCTGACAATTAGGCTCATTCTAGCGATGATTCTTCGATCTGACCGCACCCCTTGACAAAAATTTACAATTATTAGACCTTTAGCGATCGCTATCGGCAGATAGTTGTTTTTTGTTAGAGCAGTGGGGAGAAGGGAGCGGGTTTTTCAAGTTGGATTGGGGGTTAATCATGGTATTAAAAACCGATTCAGTATAACGTTTCCGTTAGACATCAGACACTAATGGTAAACGACGAATACGAATACGGCTTGGCTCAACCGTAATGGCTGATCCTTGTTCTAAATCCTCCTCGCACTCAGCGATTACTGTCAACAAAAGATTCGTAAGTGCTTGGGCGCGTAATCTTTCAACCCGAATGCGAATGACTGAAGGAGTATTCGCCACATCAAGTGCCAGCAATGTATGGAAATCCGCATCGAGAGTAGCAACAACCCGTCCCTCGTCTCTAGCCCTTTGGATAATGTCTGAGTCTTCAGCTTCAGACATCCCTATTTCACCAACATGAATAGTGTCGATCCCAGCATCACATAATAAAGTTGCCGCAGAAAGCGGTAGTCCCTGATCAAGCAACAGCTTCATAGCGATTAGGAAGTTCAATGATGCGATCATCCAAGTAGGAAGAGGCAAAAATTAGGGCTTGTCGAATATCTTCATCCTCCAGTTCCGGAAACTCTTGATGTAATTCTGCTCGATCGGGATAAGTTGCCAGTAGCTCAATCACTCGACGAACCGTAAGGCGAAGATTACGAATGCAGGGTTGCCCATTCATACGGTTTGGATGGCTCGTAATACGATCTAGTTTCATTAGAGTAATTCTATCGCTTCATGATCATTTTAACCTTTAGCGGGGTAAGCAATGCCTGAAAAACATCCTCCACATATCCATTCTCCGTCATCAGATAAACCGTCACCCATACTATCCTTATATCACGTCCAAAAGCCTGTTAGCCAGATTAGCCCACACCACACTTAAACCCACAACTTCAATCAATGTGCATGGTGCGTTCCCCAAAATCGATTAGTGGAGCAGTGGGAGCCACATTAGGGAACGCACCCTACCAGATCGGCGATCGCACTTAAACCCACAACTTCAATCCATGGGCGTGGTGCGTTCCCCAAAATTGATCGCTGGAGCAGTAGGACTTGCATTAGGGAACGCACCCTACAAGATCGGCGATCACTATATTATTGTCCTTGAGTAAAAAATGCAAGTTGTAGCCGTGCAAAGTATACATATTATACGAAAACTTTCGGTATATCATTCCATTTAAGAGCGATCGCCAGAAGTTTTCTCTATAAGCTTTTACGCATTTAAGTTACATTGACAGCATTACCCTTATTTTTAAGTTTTCTACTCCATTTAATAATCAATCCCCCTTCATTTAAAAGCTGATTGACTACTTTTTCCAGTTCTTCTTTATTTTCAAATTCTCGAT
>NZ_JBHFLL010000224.1:0-2295 GCF_041928595.1 Microcystis sp. BLCC-F209 | reverse complement strand
TAAAAACCCTTGACAAATGACGAGACTTGCTTTAAACTTTTTATATAGTGGGAATCCGTGCGCCCATATATATAGGGTTTTTGAGCAAAGATAAGAGAGAAAAAAATAGACCCCAAAATCGGGTTGAGTAGGAAGAGGATATAAGGAAGGTATGAAGACAGAAAATTTCTCTCCCCGACAAGCATTAAACAAAGCATTATTCGAGATTCGCGACAGATTGAGGAAAGGGCAGATTTAATTTTAATGTTATGTGGGGATGAATATTATCCAAATACCTCTAATCAGGGGATTATGGCAATTATCGAGGATTTATAGTTCTCCTTTGAAGGTTTTATCTAGGATACTGGGAAACAGTGCGTCTAATTCTTGAATGGCTTTTTTTCTGAGTTGTTTCATCTCGTTGATGACGATTTCTTATTCTAAATCCCCACTTTCACTCATATTCACCCTCACCTATAAACAAATCATAAAACAAAGAAACCGAAATAATAACCGTTTGTTCTAATTCTATCATCTCCTCAAAATCCCGATCACCAGTAATCAAAAAATCCGCCTCACTAACCCTTGCTAAAGCGATAAACTTAGCATCTTTCGGATCCCTTGTAAAGTCAACATTAACATTAACTTCTATTAACTTTGTGCTATTTTCAATTAAAGTTAACCATTCTGCTTTCTTGGTATCACGTAGTTTTAACTTCTTTCGCTGTAAAACTTCTCTATACTCATCTAAAATTTCCTGTGATACTATCCAATCATAATCAGCATGACTAATAATAAAATTAATCACCTTTTCTGGTTTTCCATCAGCAACCGCCGCAGAAATAAGGATATTTGTATCAATAATAACTCTCATTCTCCTCTCCGATAAGCTTCAATTTCCGCCGCAATTTCTTCATCGGTTAACGGATTATCAGCGTGTAAAGCTTGGGTTTCTTGGCATAAACGCTTAAATTCTTCTGCTAACCTTACTTTTTCAGGATCAATCGGTTTGTCCTTATTTTGTTCCCGTTCTTTTCGATACTTCCTAATCTTTTCTTTTAATAAAGCTTTTGCGGATTCTGTCCCTTTAACATAATCGGGTAATATAATTTCATCCTCCTGTTCTTCTAATAGCTGAAACGCTTTAGAGATAACCTCTTGAGGGGTATTATATTTACCAGTTTTCAGTTGTCTTTCTAAAAACTGTTCCTGTTCAGGGGTTAACGTAATTTGTATCATAATTACCAAATAGTTTGAAGATTAGATAAAGCTTGAATATAGCAGAAACGTTAATCTGACCCTGATGCCTAACAACATTTTCTTTATCCTGATTTAAAACCCCCTTAATCTCAGCCATCAACCACCTGATTCTTGCATCCTTTTTCATAATAGCACTCAGTAACTGTTCGGGGGGCAAATGTTCAAAATCTTCCAGGAACTGGGGAAGTGGGGAGATTTTCAGAAAAACCCTTGACAAATGGCGAGACTTGCTTTAGACTTTTTAGATAATGGGAATCCGTGCGCAAATATATATAGGGTTTTTGAGCGAAGATAAGAGAGAAAAAAATAGACCCAAAAATCGGGTTGAGTAGGAATAGGGATAAAGGTATGAAGACGGAAAATTTCTCTCCCCGACAAGCATTAAACAAAGCATTCCTGAGAGTCAAACCGAGTCGTAGTCAGGTAGAGAAGTTTCAAACCCACCTGACTGGAAAGAGGGTATGGGGTGTAGGGTGTGGGGTGTAGGGAAGGAAACCTCTTTCATCTGTGGGGGTGAAAATTTTTTCATCGGGACTGACTGGAAAGTGGGAAGTATAAACGAGACAGAATCCAAAGCTGACTGCTGATGGATATAAAATCGGCTCGATTTTTTTTCTGAAAACCCTTGACAAATGACGAGACTTGCTTTAGAATTTTTAGATAATGGGAATCCGTGCGCAAATATATATATAGTTTTTGAGCAAAGATAAGAGAGAAAAAAATAGACCCCAAAATCGGGTTGAGTAGGAATAGGGATAAAGGTATGAAGACGGAAAATTTCTCTCCCCGACAAGCATTAAACAAAGCATTCCTGAGTAGGGATAATTCATGAATTATCCCTACGGAATTATCCCTACGGAATTATCCCTACGATCTGAATTGTTGTTACGGTGATTATAAAATCGGCTCGATTTTTTTTCTAAAAACCCTTGACAAATGACGAGACTTGCTTTAAACTTTTTATATAGTGGGAATCCGTGCGCCCATATATATAGGGTTTTTGAGCAAAGATAAGAGAGAAAAAAATAGACCCCAAAATCGGGTTGAGTAGGAAGA
>NZ_JBHFLL010000223.1:0-2167 GCF_041928595.1 Microcystis sp. BLCC-F209 | reverse complement strand
CGTATCCCCATCAGAAACCCGTCCGGAGAGAATTTCCTCAGCCAGAACATCTTCCAACAGACGCATAATCGCACGACGTAAGGGACGAGCGCCGTAGGCCGGATTATAACCTTCCTCGATCAAGCGTTCTTTAAACTTATCGGTGACAGACAAAGTAATATTTTGTTCTGTCAGACGTTTAAACACATCCTTGAGCAGGATTTCGGCGATTTCCTTGACTTCCTCATTGGTCGAACAGAGTCTATCGTTCTCCCAAAAAATGGATAATCATCTACAATGCCCAATTGCCAAGATATTAAGTCTCCATCACTACTAAGCTAAGACGCATTTAAAGTGCTTATTCTTAAGATTAGCCGAATCTCCCTCAATCCCTTTACTGTTGCCTCTTGCCTCTTACCTCTTGCCTCGTCTCAACAAGCAATTTAAATTACGAACAGCTTACCCAATCACCAGGAAAAGTAGAGTGCTGATCAAAGCTGTGAGCAAGAGGAATCCCCAAATTTTCCAGAGCAATCCTTGCGCTTTGTTGGATTTAAGAGGCCAGAAATACACCCTACTGGCGAGATCCGACTTACTGTACTTTCTACCGGCGAGAGCAGACTTACTGTACTTTTCCTCAGTTAAGCAACTTTGGGATCGAGAAAGACCAATTAAGCAACTAACACTGTCGATACGTTCACCTAAACGAAACCTCAAAAAACTTTTTGGTTCTGCAAAGTTGACCGCACCACTATTTACACTAGGGTCAAAGACAAGAGAAGCAAATTGAACCAAAATAGAAAGAACAACCAAGCTGCTAATTAACCATCGTTTGAGCCGATTAACCGATAACATCTCTAAGATTAGCAAAGCTATTAAGGGGAGAAGTAGTAGCTGAACTGAGGTAACGTGATAACGAGCAGCCCAAGAACCATCTCCATGCCAGAAATCCAGTTTGCTGGTTAAGATAATATGAAAGACAAGTGCAAAAATTGAGGAAATAAAATATATTCGTATATAAGGTGTTAATTTGTTAAATAAAATAATCCCCAATACTAAACACGGTAAAAGAAAGGGGTCGTAAATAAATATACTTTTAGCTGGCGAGAAGAGAACGCCGAGAATACCAACGTAGGGAGGGTGTATGAAAGGATAATTAGGGGGCAATTCTGGCAACCCTGAAAAGATTGCTCCATTGCGTATTTGCTCAATGCTTAAGGATGCTGCCGTTGTCCAAAAATCCCCAAAGCGTAAGTAATTAAATAATCTACTGACAAAAAGGAAAGGAAATAAGCCGACGTTCCAGAGTATGGCTGTCTTAAAGATTTGATTAAGCTTGAAATTTTTATAAATTAGACAGCTAATTAGAAACCCAAAAACTGTGAGAGCATAAATGATAGTTGTGGAGCGAATTATAATAGCTGCTCCGATTGCCAATCCACTCAAAAAAACATAAGGTACTTTGTTAGTTTTAATATAAGCTAAAGCACAAGCATAACCTAAAATCACACAAAGTAGGACTGGATTATTTTGTTGAAAAGTTTGTGCATAGTGGAGAACGGTAGTACCTAGCAACCAAATCAAACTAGCAGATGCCGCAATTTTCTCCTGAAAATCAAATAGTCTAAGTAACCAATAACAAGAGAGAACAACTAATACATTTAGAGGGATAACTACAAGAAAACTAACCGCAAATTCTCGTAATAAATAAGGCTTAATACTAGGAAAAACTTTAGAGAGTTGAGTGCCAATCCAATCTGCGGGCAACATTAATAATGATTGTCCTATATCATAAGCTTCATATCGTTTTCCATCTACTCCTAAAACACCAACACGGTCTAATCGAGAGGAAGGACGATAATTTGGGGGTAAAGAAACTTCCTCAGTTCCTGTCCACAGGGCATGGGCCATTTTTAGCCTAACATCGGTATCTGGAGGTAAGTTGGCAGGATTGATTATTGTTATCCAGAGTAGGGCAATAAGAGCTAATTTTGTGACTGTTTTCATGATCATCTATTCTTAGAACCTGTTTGAAAAGTTATAGGGCGTTGCTGATTTTAAGTATCAATTGTCCTCTCGGCAATTTTTAAAACCTAGCACTAAGGTAACTTGTGGATAGGAGGCACAATTTAGTCTTCATGTCTTGATTCAGCGACACCGCTTTTTACTATCTTCTGATCTGCCGCTT
>NZ_JBHFLL010000222.1:0-2672 GCF_041928595.1 Microcystis sp. BLCC-F209 | reverse complement strand
ATTACTGGTGCAAGTTGGCAATCTTGTAATGTACCGCAAGTCCTTCGTCATCGCTGTGCTTATCTAAATGGTTGCCTTTTTTAACTTTTTTATTGATCTCATTAAGCATTTCTACTTATTGCAAAGGTGAGATGCTCCCATACTGGTCACAAATCTAGGGGATGTTTCTGGTAAGGTAAATTCCTCTAGGTAAAGCCGTGTGGCTTCTTTCAATCCAGCAATCGCCTGCTCAATTGTTTCTCCTTGATCTACTGTGCCAACTTCTGGACATTCAGCAATGTACATATTATCTTCTTTGTACAAAATAACAGTAAAGATGCGATTTTTCATGGTGTCTTATCATCTCCGGCTTACTCTGAAAATCATAACATAACTGTTTCCTAATCGTTTGGTTAGAAAATAGTTATGTTTCCTGATCATTGACCCAACTCAAGCTTTTTGAAAAACTCTATAAGATATTAAGTTATTAGTAATTAATCCAATATTGTCCCACCTTCCTAGAATTGAGTGAGAAGATTGTGCAAAAACAAGCGTAGAGTTGATTAATCATTGAAATAAATTTGCCCCAATCAAACCGACTCGATGAACTGCTCGATGTCCGATTCTTACGAACCAAATTTGAGCATAGGTCAATCGGGCTAAAAGTTGATCGGAAGCTGTGAGGCTGTCTTTTGCTACTTCAAAAGCCCCTGTTTCAATATCTATGGCTACAATCTTCCCATGATTGCCTTCCTCGACTTGGGGGCGCACCTGAGATTGATAAATCTCTTTACCACGTCGGGCGAATTCTTCTTTGCTGTAGGGGAGTTGATTAACTGTCATTGTCCTGACCCCGTTGCCACTTTTGCCCCCCTATTTTAACCTAAACATTGGCAATCTTCGCTAACATTTCTCAACTAAGCCCACAAGAGCGGCATCGCATTTAGACTCACAGTTTCAATCAATGTGCATGGTGCGTTCCCCAAAAATCTATTGGTGGAGCGGTAGAAGTTGCATTTGGGGAACGCACCCTAGGCAACTAAAAATGGTTTAAAAGTTGTTTTTCGGCTTGCAACGGGTCTTTTATATTTAATTGATTTCGTGCTTTTTCTATATTTTGCTGGGTTTTATATGCACCAGATATCTGACAAAAAAGAGTGAACAAGTTCAGTCCAATAATTTGGGCTGTATCTAGATCTTTAAGCGTTAAGTCTAAACTAACATATGATGAAATTGACACGAAGATCGGCACAAGTGCTGCCCATTGTACATAAACCCAAGATGTCCACACACCATCCCAATTTCTTAATTTCGTAACGCTAATTATGCCCCCAACATAGGGTATAAAAAGCCAAAATAGCCAGTGCGCCCATATCCTAGCTTTCGCAGCATAGAGCAACTTTATTCTACTATCTCTTGAGATATCTGATTGGGGTGGAATTGTTTCCTCAACTCTTTCTTTTTGAATATTTCTATAAGTAGTCGGAAATGGGGGAGGTGATTCGCCAGGAATGGGAGGAGGTGCATCCTCTGGTAAAATATCGTTTAATTCAGTTTGGCTCAGGTGTTGCCATTCTTTCATACCTTTTTTCCAGACTAGGGTATTTTCATTAATATCACCTTGATGAGCGAAGGATTCCATCTCCTCAAGACTAAAACTTCCCTTTCTGTGATTGTCTTCGATAAAGTACCACATAACCTTTGAACTCACCTACTACCAGTTTGTTTGGACAATAAAAGAAACCAAAATTATTCACTGCATTTTAAAAATGATGTTGGGCTTTGTTCTACTTCGTAAAGACCATAATCACCACTAGACTCTACAAATTTAAGTTGATAACCAGAGACAATTTCTAGCAAAAATGTTCCCAAACTATCAGCTTGAACCTCGATAGATTTACCATCGGAAGACCATTTTCCAGAATATTGCTTAAAATGCCAATCTCGATCTCTTATCGTAATGCCAGAAGCAGATTGAGGTTGAGGATTTTCTCGCCGCCTCGTAACTTTGTATTCGTTATTGGCATCAAAATAATGCTTTTCTTTAATATTTCCATCTGCCGATAAGCCTTGCCAACAACCCAGAAATGAGGGTGAACTCGAAACATCGTTGCTAGAGGAATCAGAGCTATTTTGATTGATTTCTTCCCCAGAACAGCCTACTAAGCACAGTAAACTAATCGCCATTAACTGTGAAACCTTGATGAACATAATCATCGTTGGATTACCTCCAAAATTCTGCCTAACTACACATTATAGGTCAACTTTCTGCATAACAATCTCCAGAGCAACGATAGGGGTCAACTTTCTGCATATCACCCAGTCCTACAACATATATACTCATTTGTCAATAGTTAGCAATATTTAATCTGCTTATACTTCGAGTTTTGGTCTGAAAATGGGCGATCGATAGTCAAGCGATCGAGAGATGGGGAACAACTTATACTAAATCCGTTGAGTATAGGCTACATATCAAGACAGACAAAAGGCACTCATGCAAAAGGTATACTTTAGACGTTCATAATCTGAGATTTATTAAACTTCTGAAATCGTAGAGTCAGCAAGGAATCCAGTTCTTTTTTATGTTTCAGATGGGCATCATTCAGACATTCATAAATAGCTGAAGAAAAGTCAGAAAAGTTCTCATAATATTTACCATATAAACATTTCTTTTTGACAAATTTCCACAGCCT
>NZ_JBHFLL010000221.1:0-3150 GCF_041928595.1 Microcystis sp. BLCC-F209 | reverse complement strand
TTCTGGATTTATTGATACTTATCTCAATCTAAATCCAGTGGAAGAGAGACAATTTCAAGAAGAGATTAGCACATTTAGTCAACCCGTACAGGAGGGAGTTATGCAAATTACCACCAGTTGGATGCGTCAAGGTATTGAACTAGGTATTGAACAAGGTATTGAACGCGAAAAGACATTGATTCTTCGTCAACTTAAACGCAAGTTAGGGGAGATTAATCCTTCATTGGAAACTAAAATCATGGGGTTAAGTATTGATGATGTTGAAGTATTAGGAGAAGCTTTATTCGATTTCTCTACAGTTGAAGATTTAATCAATTGGTTAAATACTTTAACTGCCTAGCTTTGACGTTAGCGATCACATCTTTGCAACAAATGAGAAAACGGGTTTCTTCGAGAAACTATTTAGAAAACCCGTTTTCTTTGAGAAACCCGTTTTCTTGTCCGTTGAGAAACCCGTTTTCTGTATAAATATTAATTTCTGTTACAGGGGTATTGAAAAATTGGGAACTGTTGGGCTAAAACTGTTAGCAATAAACCTTTGCAGTTAACGTCATGACTTCTACCCTGTTGGCGATTTTTCCTGCTATTGACGATGTTTTGTTCAATTTCGCTCAATCTGATGGCTTTTGGGCGAATTTGGTCATCGCTTTTGGCACAAGTTATGATGTGGTTAAAGCGACGCAATTACGACAGCAGTGGCAAAGTCGAAATTTTAGTCAACTTCCTGAGATTGAGGTACTCAGTGATGAGGTTTTAGGAACGGCGAATGGTGCATATTCCAGCAGTACGAATAAGATTTATCTATCAGCATATTTTTTAAATACGGCTTCCTCAGCAACGATAGTTAAGGTAATTTTAGAAGAAATTGGGCATTATGTGGATGCTCAAATTAATCAGGTGGATAGAGCCGGAGATGAGGGGGCAATTTTTGCGGAGTTGGTACAGGGGGACGCTCAGTCTGATTCTCAGTTGGCTTTATTACGAGCGGAGAATGATTGGGTAACAGTGATGATTGATGGTCAGTTAATGGCGCTCGAGCAGTCAAATCCCACTCCTATTTTGGTTGCAAGCTACCAGAGTCTTCGCAATGCCAGGGATGTTCGAGTTATAGGCAACCATGCTTACATTGCCGATGGGTCATTGAGTACAGCAGACTTTAAGATCATTAATATTAGCACTCCCACGGCTCCGGCACTCGTAAGTCAGTCTAACGCCACCGATAAAATCTCTGATGTAGATTTTTTTAATGGCTATGTTTATGCAGCAGATGGTACTTCAGGATTACGAGTGATTGATGTTAGTAATCCTTCTTCTCCAAGCCTTAAAAGCACGTACAATTCTCCAGGTGATGCTCAAGATGTGAAAATAGTTGGCAACTATGCCTATGTAGCAGACGGAAAATCAGGATTACAAATTGTCAATATCAGCAATCGAAATTCCCCTGTTCTCCAAGGAAATGCTCCAGCACCCGATGATGTCACTGGCGTTAAGGGGAATGTAAGTGGTGTTGACATCGTCGGAAACTACGCCTACATCATCAGTTATCTACGCCAATCAGGTCGTGGAGAATTGCAAATTTTCAATATTAGTAATCCAAATTCCCCTGTCAAATTAGGTGAATCTACATTTTCAATATCAACACAAGATATTCTTTATAGTGTTCAAGTCGCAGGCAATTATGCTTATGTAGCCGCTGGATCAAGAGGACTGAAAATCATTGACATCAGTAACCCAATATCTCCTACTTTGAAAGGTGAGTATTTTGGCAGTAGCTCTGCTTCTGCTGAAGATGTTCAGGTAGTTGGCAACTATGCCTATGTTGCCTATGGTGTTGCTGGATTAGATATTATTGACATTAGCAACCCATCTTCTCCGATTTTGGCAGCGTCTTATGCTCCGGTAACAGAAGCTTATGGTCCATTTGGTATCGTTCAAAAAGTTACTAATTATGTAACGAGTGTTGAGGTTGTTAATAATTATGCCTATCTAACTGTTCAAGCAGCGAAAGATCTAGGCGGATTATGGATTCTAGATGTAAATCAATTTACTGGGACAAATCAGCCTCCAAGTGTTGGTCTTGCGGTTTCTCCCGCAAGCGTTACCGAAGACGGGACAAGTAACTTAGTCTATACCTTCACTCGTACAGGTGTAACAACTAACGCTTTAACAGTCAATTACACCCTCGGAGGGACAGCTACTCTCAATACCGACTACACTCGTACAGGGACTACCAATACAGTCACCTTTGCTGCTAATTCATCCACTGCTACCGTAACAGTTGACCCCACTGCTGATACTACAGTAGAAAGTGATGAAACTGTCACCTTAACCCTCGCTGCGGGGACAGGTTATAAAGTAGGTACAACCACCCCGGTGACGGGAACCATTAAGAATGATGATGTCACCCTTCCCAGTATCACTCTTGCTGTTTCTCCTAGTAGCGTTACCGAAGACGGGACAACAAATCTGGTTTATACCTTCACTCGTAGCGGAGTAACAACAAATGCTTTAACGGTTAATTACACCCTCGGAGGGACAGCGACTCTTAATACCGATTACACTCGTACAGGGACTACCAATACAGTCACCTTTGCTGCTGGTTCATCCACTGCTACCGTAGCAGTTGACCCCACTGCTGATACTACAGTTGAAAGTAACGAAACTGTTATTTTAACCCTCGCTGCAGGAACAGGTTATACAGTAGGTACAACCACCGCAGTGACGGGAACAATTACGAATGATGATGTCACCCTTCCCAGTATTACTCTTACTGTCTCTCCTAGTCCTAGTAGTGTTACCGAAGATGGGACAACCAACTTGACTTATATCTTCACTCGTACCGGTTCCACAACCAATCCTTTAACGGTTAACTATACAGTTGGGGGGACAGCTACTTTAAATACTGACTACACTCGTACAGGAACTACCAATACAGTCACCTTTGCTGCTGGTTCATCCACTGCTAAAGTAACAATTGATCCCACTGCGGATACCACAGTAGAAAGTAACGAAACCGTCATTTTAACCCTCGCGACCGGGACAGGTTATACCGTAGGTACGACCAACGCAGCCACGGGAACTATCACGAATGTCCCCGCTACCATTGTCACCCCAATCGAAGCTTTCGGTAACACCAAATTAGTCCAAGAC
>NZ_JBHFLL010000220.1:0-9518 GCF_041928595.1 Microcystis sp. BLCC-F209 | reverse complement strand
AGGCTAATTATAAATTATACAGAGGTAGCAGCGGCTAAGTCTGGGTACTGGCAGTGCGGGACGGTGCTATGGCGATTTGATTACCCTATTCAGAAATCTTTGTCAAGTACAATTTATACCAAATTAGATGAGCTTACCCTGGCAGAGAAATCCCCATATCGGCTAGAAACTCTATCTCCATTGCTCGATTAATTCAAAATGATGAACTTGTTCTCTGGCTAACCAAGAAGCATATAATAAACATTGGTGAATATCTTCTCTTTCTAGGTCAGGGTATTCCTCTAATATTTCCTCTATCGGCTTTTCGTTAGCAAGTAGATTAAGAATTAAAGAAACAGGAATACGCATTCCTTGAATACAGGCTTGACCTGCCATAATTTTGGAGTTAAAAGTAATTCGGTCTAATTGTTTTAAGGTCATATAGTTTCCAGAAATATGAAGATGATACCTGTGGTAATTTTATTATAGCTAATTCTATAGTTGCGAGTGGAAGTGGGAAATTACTCCTTCTGTGAGGGTGCAAAGCTTGTCTCCAACCCCACAGGGAAGATTAGGGAATGGTGAGGTTTTAAGTTGTAGTAGTATAGTATAACAAGTTAGACGAGAAAACGGTTTTTTTTAAAAACCCGTTTTCTGAAATCTTATGCTAAAGTTCAACAACGAACCTAATTAAAGCCAAACCCCAATTGATTCTAGTCATGAATAAATTTCTCAAACTCTTTACCCCCATTTCCCTGATATTAATTACGGTAGGATTTCCGGCGGCGACTTTTAGCAACACTGTTGGAGTTAACACAATTTTTCAGGTAAAAGGGAAAGTTACCGTTAAAAAACCACAATGGAAAAAACCCCTTCCCGCTTCTGTCGGACTTACCCTCAGTTTTGATGATAAGTTAGAAGTGGCAGCTAATGCTTCAGTTAAGGTTTATTGTAGTAATCAACAGACTTGGACGGTTAAAACAGGAAAGTATATTGTTTCTAGTGGCTGTCCTCGGGGAAATCCTGTGATTCGACTTCTCAATAGTAATAATCTTACCATCCGTCCCCCAGGAAATAAAGAGAAAGTTTTAGCAAAATTACCTTATCTAATTACTCCCCGTGAAACGAATATTATTACCAATCGTCCTTCACTGCGGTGGAATGCTGTTCCGGGTGCAACTAATTATACTATCAAAATAGATGGGGTTAATTGGGAAACGCAGACAAATAAAACTGAGATAGTCTATCCCGGTGAACCTCCTCTGAAAACAGGAGGGCTATATCGAGTAATCATAGAAGCTGATAATGGTGCGTCTTCTAGAAGTGATGCAGTAGTCGGGTTTAGAGTATTAGATGAACAGACTAAAAAAACGGTTTTAGATGCTGTTAAAGCTGTTCAACAGCAGCAATTATCCCCAGAGGAAGCAGGGTTAGTTTTGGCGCATCTCTATCGAGGTTATGAGTTGTATGGGGATGCGGTTGAGGTATTAGAAGGATTGGTGAAGCAAAATAGTCGGGTTGCTACGGTTTATCAACTGTTAGGGGATACTTACCTTAAGATAGGGTTGCCTCAGTTGGCAAAAAAACCTTATGATAAGGCGTTAAAACTGGCAACAAATACGCAGAATTTGTCAGTGCAAGCGGAGATACAAGCGGGTTTAGGAATAGCTTATCGTCTCTTGGGGAGTAAGGATGAGGCGATACAGTGGTTAACCAAGGCGAAGGGGACTTATAATCAGTTAGGAGATATTTCGCAGGTTCAGGAATTGGCTAAAACAATTAATGACATTTTAAGGAGGGAGTAAGGATGAAAGTTATAGCACTCCCGTAGGGGCGAAGCATTCGGGCAATAACCTATCGCTGAAACCGTAGATTTCTTATCCGAATGCTTCGCCCCTACAACTTATTTGAAATTACTATAAATTATTGATGATGGCTACTACTTTTGTACGGAGGTAATTACACAATGGATAAAGATAAACTCATAAAATATCGTCAAGCAGTGCAAAATTTGTTAAGTCGCTATGTAGCAGAAGATGTTACCGGTGAAGACGTAGAAGTACAATTAATATTTGATGTGGAACGGGATCATTATCAGTGGATGAATGTAGGATGGGAAGGTTTAAAACGAGTTTACCGCTCGATTGTTCATTTTGATATTCGTGATAATAAGATTTGGCTACAACAAAATTTAACGGAATTGAATCCAGCAGAAGATTTAATTTCAATGGGTGTTAAGAGGGAGGATATTGTTTTGGGACTGCAACCACCTTATAAACGGCCTTATACTAATTATGGTACTTAAAACAAATTCTCCTTGTCCCCTTGTTCCAAGGCAAAGCCTTGGAACACAATATCTAAGGCTCTGCCTTAAAGTAATGTTATAACTGTGGTGAGGTTGTTTTTAGTAGTGAAACGGCAGAAAAAATCAGAATTTTACTACAGCGAAAGGCTCAACCCGACAAATCTATTCAAGTTGATGTTTTTGCCTATCAATAAACTCTAGGGATAAAAAACCAATGAAAGTATCAATCAAATCAGGGATAGCGGTTGTCGTCATTACCGGGATGATGGGATTATCGGGAGTCATGTTAAACCCAACGGTGGGACAGGTGATTTCTCAGGTTTCTGCGCAAGACCAAGAAGCCTTAGCCGAAGTACAACGCTTATATCGGCAAGTTGTTGAGTTATATCAGCAAGGGAAATATAATGAGGCGATACTGTTAGCAGAAACAGTGTTAGAAATTTATAAGAAAAGTCTCGGAGAAGAACATCTTGGTACTGCCACTATTCTTAATGATTTAGGAATACTTTATCAGTTTCAAGGTAAGTATTCTGAATCTGAACTCTCTTTACAACAAGCTTTAGCCATCAGACAAAAGCAGTTGGGAAATAATCATGTTGATATTGCGCTGAGTTTGACTATTATGGCAGATCTTTATCGGCTTCAGGGAAGATATAGCAAAGCAGAACCTCTCTATCAACAAGCTTTAGATATCTATAGAGAAAATCAGAAACATAATCATCCTGACACTGCCACCACGATGAATGGTTTAGCATCTCTTTTCCAGTCTCAAGGTAGATATGACGAAGCTGAAACTGTCTATCGACAAGCCTTAGAGATCAGACAAAACCTATTGGGAGAAAATCATCCCGATACTGCTACTAGCCTTAGTGGTTTAGCAGTGCTTTATCGCCTTCTAGGGAGATATGTAGAAGCCGAAACTCTTAACTTACAAGCTTTATATATCTACACACACAAATTTGGCAAAATTCATCCTGCTACTGCTGTTACCCTCAACAATTTGGCAAGACTTTACGAGTCTCGGGGAAAATACAAGGAAGCTGAACTTATTTATACACAAGCTTTAAGCATCTACAGAGACAAACTGGGAAATCATCATCCATTTACTCTTACGAGTCTCAATAATTTAGCAGGACTTTACGAGTCACAAAGAAAGTATGCCGAAGCCGAATCCCTCTACCAACAATCTTTAGCCATCAGAAAACAACAATTAGGGGAAAATCATCCTGATACGGCTACCAGTTTCAACGATTTGGCATTACTTTACAAGTCTCAAGGAAGATACAGTGAAGCCGACCCCCTCTTCAAACAAGCATTAGCTATCCATAAACAACAATTAGGAGACAACCATCCCGCTACCGCCACCAGTCTCAACAATTTGGCAGGACTTTACTGGTCTCAAGATGATATTCCTCAAGCCATTAATTATCTCAGCCAAGGACTTGCAGTAGAAGAATACAACCTCTCAGAAAATCTAAAAATGGGGGATGACAAGCAAAAACAAGATTATATGAATACGGTTTTAGGGACGACTAATTCGGTGATTTCCCTCAATCTTCAAGCTGCACCCAATAACCCAGAAGTAACCCGTCTCGCCTTGAAAACTATCTTAGAACGTAAAGGACGAATTTTAGATGTTGCAACCAATAGCTTACAAATTCTCCGACAACGTACTGATGACCTCGAAAGTCAACAATTATTGACTCAACTGATTGAAGTTCGGACTCAACTATCTAACCTAACTTTTAAAAAGCCTGAAGATATTAAAAACACAGAAATTTACCGTCAACAACTTGACGAAGTTACCGAAAAAGCAAAAGAAATAGAAAATAAAATCGGTCGTCGTAGTGCCGAATTTCGTAGCCTATCCCAACCCATTACCCTGGAAGGTATTCAAAAGCTAATCCCTGCTGATGCTGCTTTAGTTGAAATAGTCCGCTATCAACCTTATAATCCTAAAAATGATAGCTTTGGTAATCCTCGCTATGCTGTTTATATTCTCTATCCAAATGGTGACATCAAAGCCAAGGATTTAGGGGAAGCTAAACCGATTGATGACAAATTAATTTACTTCCGTGACAATCTTGCAGACGCAGAAACTCCTCTCCCTCAACTGCAAAAATCAGCGCGTCAACTTGATGAGATATTGATGCAGCCTATCCGTCAATTATTAGGCAATACTAAAACAATTCTGCTTTCTCCTGATGCTGCACTTAATTTAATTCCCTTTGAAGCTTTAGTAGATGAAAATAATCAATACTTGGTAGAAAATTATCATATTACTTACCTCACTTCTGGACGGGATTTACTGCGCCTTAAAGATAGATTTGCTAGTCAACAATCTCCGCTCATTGTAGCTGATCCTTTCTACGGTAAAGCAGGGAAAAAAGTCGCTCTCACTCGTTCCATCGACCTGTCTGAGTTTACTTTTCCCGGTCTTCCGGGTACAGAACAAGAAGCTAAAGCGATTAAAAATATCTTACCTCAAGCCACTGTTTTAACTGGTTCTCAAGCCACAGAAAACGCCGTCAAACAAGTGAAAAAACCGAATATTCTCCACATCGCTACCCATGGTTTTTTTAAACCAGAAAGCAATTTGAGTGAACGCAATCCGGGCGAACGCAATTCGCCCCTACAAGGTGAACGTAATGTTATTGAGAATCCTTTATTGCGTTCTGGGTTAGTTTTAGCAGGAGTTACAATCGGTCAAAGTGCAGGAGATGATGGGGTTTTGACTGCTTTAGAAACTACCAATTTAAACTTAGTCGGAACCAAATTAGTTGTGCTTTCCGCTTGCGATACGGGGAAAGGAGATATTAAAATCGGTCAGGGAGTTTATGGATTGCGCCGCGCTTTAGTTATAGCAGGTAGTGAAAGCCAATTAATTAGCCTTTGGAAAGTATCTGATGACGCGACTAAAGATTTAATGGTTGCCTATTATGGACGCTTACAAAAAGGAGAAGGACGCAGTGAAGCTTTACGACAAATTCAACTAGGAATGCTCAAGGGTGAGAAGCAAAAACATCCTTTTTATTGGGCCAGTTTTATTCCTTCTGGTGATGCAACTTCGATGCAATTTGACTGATTAAGGGTTAGGAGTTAAACTTAGGGGTGAAATTATTGGTATCACAAACAATTACTAGGAGAGTCACACAATGGCAACATTTACAGAAAACGACCTCAAAGAATTAAAAGACTTTATTGTAGGACAATTCAAAGAAGTTAATGACAAAATAGACAAGTCATCTGAACAACTTAATGGCAAAATAGACAGATTATCTGAACAACTTAATAGCAAAATAGACAAGCTATCTGAAGAAGTGAATAACTTAAGAGTTGACATAGCAAATATTAAAGGAGAATTAACAGGCGTGAATAAACGACTAGATAACTTGGAATTTACTAATCGAACCATCTTTGTTGCTATTGTTACTGCACTAATGGCAGGATTGGTTAAGTTATTTTTCCCAAATTGGCTCTTCTAGGTTCTGTGTGATAAGTTTAACTTACAATATGATCGATCAATCTTTGTGTCCTTTGTGTCTTTGTGGTTCGTTCCACCCCCTCGCTAGGAGGAATGTATCTTAGAATACATTTTACCCACCAAATCCAAGAAAGTCCCAAATTTTCCTATAAAGAAAAGAAAACGGATTTTTTCAAAAAACCCGTTTTCTGAAATCGAATTCAAAATAAGAAATAGCGTTGAGCCATGGGTAAAACCGTAGCCGGTTCACAGATTAATAATTCGCCGTCAGCACGCACTTCGTAGGTTTCGGGATTAACTTCCATGCGCGGTAAAGCGTCATTTAGCTTCATACTAGCCTTACTGATATTGCGCGTATTCGACACGGCCACGGCGGTTTTTTTCAGCTTTAACTTCTCAGGAATGCCCGCTTTCATAGCATATTTAGAAACAAATGTCAAGGAAGTTTTGGCGATCGCACCACCAAAAGAGGCAAACATGGGACGCATATAAACCGGTTGCGGTGTGGGAATACTGGCATTAGCATCGCCCATTTGCGCCCAGGCGATTAAACCGCCTTTCAGGACAATTTCCGGTTTTACGCCAAAAAATGCCGGTTTCCAGAGAACCAAATCGGCTAATTTGCCCACCTCGATGGAACCGACATAATCGGAGACACCATGGGTAATAGCAGGATTAATCGTATATTTAGCAATATATCGTCTTGCCCGCAGATTATCATTCTCTCCCGTTTCCCCGGTCAGTCTGCCCCGTTGTACCCGCATTTTGTGGGCAGTTTGCCAAGTGCGGATAATTACTTCCCCCACCCGTCCCATCGCTTGAGAATCGGAGGAAATGATGCTAAAAGCCCCTAAATCGTGGAGAATATCCTCGGCGGCAATAGTTTCGCGGCGGATGCGGGATTCGGCAAAAGCCACATCTTCGGGAATACTCCGGTCTAGATGATGACAAACCATCAACATATCGAGGTGTTCCTCTAAGGTATTCGTCGTATAGGGACGCGTGGGATTAGTAGAGGAGGGTAAAACGTTCATTTCCCCGCAAACCCTGATAATATCGGGAGCATGACCACCGCCGGCCCCTTCCGTGTGGTAGGTGTGAATGACGCGATTTTTAAAAGCGGCGATAGTGGCCTCGACAAAACCGGCCTCATTGAGAGTATCGGTATGAATCGCCACCTGCACATCGTACTTATCGGCCACGCTTAAACAGGTATCAATGGCTGCCGGAGTGGTTCCCCAATCTTCATGGAGTTTTAAGCCAATTACCCCCGCTTTTACCTGTTCCGCTAGTCCTTCCGGCTGACTGCTATTGCCTTTACCCAAAAAACCCAAATTCATCGGGAAAGCTTCGGCGGCCTCTAGCATTCGATAGATGTTCCATTCTCCCGGGGTGCAGGTGGTGGCATTAGTTCCCGTCGCAGGTCCGGTCCCGCCACCAATCATCGTGGTAATCCCCGACGCAATCGCTGTCTCAATTTGTTGGGGACAGATAAAATGAATATGGGCATCAATCCCCCCTGCTGTCAAAATCATCCCTTCCCCGGCTAATGCCTCGGTAGCAGGACCGATAATAATATCGACATTATCTTGAATGTGGGGATTGCCCGCTTTACCGATTTTATAAATTTTGCCGTCTTTAATGCCCACATCAGCTTTAACGATGCCCCACCAGTCGAGAATTAAGGCATTAGTAATCACCAAATCTACCGCCCCATCTTCCCTAGAAATGGGGGATTGGCCCATCCCATCGCGAATTACTTTACCGCCGCCGAATTTTACCTCATCGCCGTAGGTGGTGAAATCTTTTTCGACTTCGATAAATAATTCCGTGTCTGCCAGGCGAACTTTATCTCCGACGGTGGGGCCGTAGGTTTCTGCATAGGTGCGGCGATCGATGCGATAATTCATAGGGGTAATTCTCTCAAATCGACATTGATTATACGATCGATTTTCCGGCAATTATCGCTTTTTCGGGATTTTCTTCCATTTTTAATCTGGCTCATTTTCCAGGATTTCTTTGGCTTTCAGTAAAGCTTGGTGATGTTCTTCGGTAACGGTGGGATATTTTAAACCAAGGGATTCGAGGGTGTGATAAATAACCGCCCCCACAGCTAAACGGGTAAACCATTTGCGATCAGCCGGGATAATATACCAAGGGGCCCATTCGGTACTGGTATGATTGAATACCTCCTCGTAGGCTTTCATGTAATCACCCCAAAAAGCCCTTTCTTTGACATCATTTTCGGAAAACTTCCAGTTTTTTTCGGGGCGATCAATTCTTTCTAAAAATCGTTTTTTCTGTTCTCCTTTAGAAACATTGAGAAAGAATTTCAGGACAATAACCCCATTGTTAACCAGATATTTTTCAAAATTATTAATCTCCTCAAAACGTCGCTGCCAAACTTTCTTGGTTCTGTCTTCTGGGGGGAGTTTTTGCCGTTCCAATAAATTTTGATGGACGCGCACAACTAATAATTCTTCGTAGTAAGAACGATTAAAAATACCGATACGACCCCGCTCCGGTAAAGCTTTATAATATCGCCAGAGATAATCGTGATCTAGTTCTTCGGCCGAGGGAACTTTAAAGCTAAATACCTGACAGCCTTGGGGATTTAAGCCCGACATAACGTGTCTGATCGTACCATCTTTACCCGCCGCATCCATGGCTTGCAGATTAATTAAGAGGGCATAGGTATCCTGGGCATAGAGTTTATCTTGAAACTCGGCCATTTTTTCGATTCCCTGTTGCAGCAGCAAAGTGGCATCTTCTTTGGTAATATAGTCTGGCTTAAACCCGGGATCGTAGTCTTTGTGTAGAGAAATTTCTTTACCCGGTGGCACGATTAAGGATTGTAAAAATGCTTGGCGATCAATTTTGCTGACCATGCTCTTCTCCTTGATTGTTTTGACCCTTAAGATTACATTGTAGCACTTTTGCTCGGAAAATATCTAACTCTTGAACCGGCGAGTCAAGGATGAACTGGCAGAAATGACCTAGAAACAAGTATATTTAAATACTCGATTTTAGCGACTCCTCATCTGACGAGAAAGTAAAGAATAATTTTTAGGCGATCGCAAATTCGGTAAACTGACGCACTTCGGGAGGTTGAAAAGCTAAAACTATCTCACTGCTGGGAATTCCTAAGCGCATTAATTCCGTGGCGATACCTGCTTCTGTCCAATCTTCTTCAATATAAATTTTGTCATTTTTTAGACGAAGATAAACGGAAATTGCTTTAATTCGTTTGCCATTTTTCCAGCCAATATTAAACCAAAGATATTGGCTTCTATTATGGTCAAAAATCAATATTTTTTTTCTATGTCTTGATCGGGTACTTGTGAGGAAATTTCTGCATATTCTGTGAGAATTTTCTTGATTATGCTTTGATAATAATTTAGTTTATCCATTGAACTATTCCTCCTGATTAGTGTCAACAATTAACAATAAAATTTGATACTTTTGCAAGATTATTTGTATGGCAGCTTGAGCGAAAAACTTTTCATAAATTTCTTGTCCGATTAAAAAAATAAAGAAATTAATACATACAAGATATTTATTACAATGGTTCTTCGTTACTTGGTATGGTTCGATAGGGTGGCATAAATCGACTAAATCCTTATCTGGCAAGAGATTTAATTGATTAGTTCGCTCCAGATCGCAAACAATTGACAAAAATCGCAGTAATGTCTGTTTCTATAAGGGTTTCATCCCTTATAACCCCGTCCATTGCATAAGACAAACCGAAGA
>NZ_JBHFLL010000022.1:0-68039 GCF_041928595.1 Microcystis sp. BLCC-F209 | reverse complement strand
ATATCAGCCAGACTTGGAAACTATCTCATCAAATTAGTCCCCCCATAGAACCCCCTTGAGCCATCTGGCACACTTTTCTCTTTTTGTCAAATTTTATGTTAAGAAAGATGTGACTAATGGATAGCTTGATAAGGGGGGTGTTTGACAACTTAGCATCAAAATCTCTGTTTATTTTAATAATAATAAACGCTGGGGAGATAAAGTAACAGTCCAAGGCAAAGCTTGCTCCTTAATTTCTAACCATTTATCCTTATATAACTCTGCTTGGATATGAAAATCTCTGTCATGGTTGGAGGGTTGATTAAGTTTCAGATAGAGAGTCACCCGATGGGGTCCTTCAATGGCATTAGCTAACCAACAGGGAAAAGTATTAATATCGCCTAAATCTCGACCAAAAATAATTTGATGGGCGCGAATTCCCGTATAGGCTAAATAGTCGGGAATTCCGGGGACGGTGTGTAATTTAACATCCCAATCAATGGCCTCCAATTGTTGGTTATTAATGATAATAGCACGGGAAAAATTCTTACAGCCAGTAATTTTTGCCAAACTAACGCTATCTGGTCGCTCAAAAATTTTCTGTTTAGAATTATTAGCAATTGCCCGCCCTTTTTCCATAACTAATAAATTCTCACATATTCGATAGGCTTCATCCATATTATGGGTAACAAAAATTGTCACGCCATCGTAATTACTTAAAGTTTTGATCATCTGACGTTCTAATTGAGCGCGTAGATGGGTATCAAGGGCAGAAAAAGGCTCATCTAATAATAAAGCTTCTGGACGAGTAGCTAAAGCGCGAGCGATGGCGACTCGTTGCTGTTGTCCCCCCGATAATTGATGGGGATAACGGTTTTCCATGCCGGGTAACTGCACTAATTCCAATTGGTTGGCAATCTGCTGTTTAATAACTTTTTTAGATAAGTTTTTCGAGAGACCAAAAGCGATATTTTCTGCCACGGTGAGATGGGGAAAAAGAGCATAATTCTGCACCACAAAACCGATGCGACGCTGACGACTGGGGAGATTAATTCCCTTTTCCGAATCGAAGAGAATGCGCCCATTTAAGACAATACGGCCCCTTGAGGGCGTTTCCACACCAGCCAGCGATCGCAAAATCAGGCTTTTTCCCGAACCCGAAGCCCCTAATAGTCCTAATGGCTGATTTTGGCAGTTAAAAGTGACCGAGAGGTTAAAACCGGGTAAATATTTCTCTATATCAACAAATAAGCCTACTTTATCCCTATAATGCTGATTTTCAGCTTCTAAAAGGGCAAAATCGCGACCCTCCCAGAGTGGCAGCCAGTCCTCCATCTCGTTAGGTTTGCTTTCTCCCAGTCGTCCTAATTGCTGTTTGCGTTGACTTTGCCAGAGATTAACGGCGATAATCCCCGATAGGGAGATTAACATGATAATAAACACCCATATCCAAGCCTCAGTCATCGCTCCTGCTTCCACAGCGAAGAAAATCGCCATCGGGATAGTTTGAGTTTGCCCCGGAATATTACCGGCTAACATCAAAGTCGCCCCAAATTCCCCCAAAGCGCGGGCAAAAGCTAGGGTTAATCCTGCTAATACTCCGGGGAAGGAGAGGGGCAAAAGTAGGCGCCAGAATATTTTCCCTTCCGATGCCCCTAGGGTGCGGGCAACCTGTAAAAGATTGGCATCCACCTGTTCAAAAGCGCCGAGGGTGGTTTTGTACATCAGGGGAAAAGCTACCACCGTCGCGGTGATGATGGCGGCATACCAAGTAAAAACGACGCGAAAGTTAAATAGGTCTAATAACTGTCCTAATGGTCCGTTTTTGCCGAATAGGAGCAGTAAAATGAAGCCTAGCACCGTTGGGGGCAAGATTAAGGGTGCGACGAAAACTGCCTCGATTAGGGATTTCCTCCGTCCACGATAACCTAACATCCAATAAGCGGCGGCAATACCGAGAAAAAAGATGATTATCAGGGCAATGGTGGCGGTTTTCAGGGATATCCATAGGGGGGAAAAGTCGGGCATTGTTTATCTGGCTATTCCGAAGCCGAATTTTTCAAAAATGTTTTTAGCGGCTGTCCTGGTGAGATATTGGGCGAAAGTCTTGGCAGCTTGCGGGTTTTTGCTGTCTTTAATCACAGCTATGGGATAAATAATCGGAGAATGGAGATTATTGGCAGCCGTGGCCACTACTTTTACCCGGTCGGAAATTTTGGCATCGGTGATGTAAACAATGCCAGCATCGGCGTTACCAGTTTCTACGGCGGCGAGAACATTGCGGACGGAGTTGGCAAAGACCAGTTTTGGTTTTATTTGCTCTAAAATGCCGAGATTTTTCAGAACTTCTTCACTGTACTGACCGACGGGAACGCTGCGCGGTTCACCCACGGCAATTCTTTGGACATTACTGTTAGTCAGGGAACGAAAATCGCTGATTTTTAGGGTGGAATTCTTGGGAACGATTAAAACTAGGCGATTAGTGAGCAGGTTTCTTCTGGTACTTGTATCGATTAAACCAGCTTTTGCTAAAGCGTCCATTTGCTTAGTGGCAGCCGAGAGGAAAACATCGGCCGGTGCTCCCTGTTCGATTTGCCGTTGCAAAGCTCCCGACGCAGCGAAGTTATAGTTAACTTTAATGTTGCCATGAGCTTTTTCAAACCCCGGCTTGATTCCTTCTAGGGCCTCTTTGAGACTAGCGGCGGCAGAAACTAGAATTGTCTGGGTTTGTGCAGTGGTGATAGTAGACGAAAAAAGGTTTATGCTGGGAGATAATGACCAAGCAAGGACAATTGAGCCGATAAAAGCCAGAAAATATCGTCTTTTCATCAAGATTGATAGCAAGCGATCGATATTTATATTTCTATCACAACCAATCCACCGCCCAAAATCTGTATCTAGGGTTTGCGGCAAAAAGTTTTTCGTGGGGTGTGGGGAAGTGGGGAAGTGGGGAATGGGGAGGTGGGGAGATGGGGGAGTGGGGAAGTGGGGGTGTGGGGAGAAAAAAGCTGACTCCTGACTCGGAGAATACTGACTCGGAGAATACTGACCCCTGAATCCTAGAACTTAGGGAATCGTGTGAATTTTGAGGAAATTGGTTCCTTTATTTTTCTGCATGGGAATTCCCGCCATAATCAGGATTTTATCGCCCGATTGCGCTAGATTTTTCTGAAGTAGAATTGATTCGGTTTGCTTTAACACATCCTCAAAGACGGACACCTGATGATCAAGAAGAATCGGGATCACACCCCAGACTAGATTGAGACGGTGATAGACTCGTTTATTGGGAGTCATGGCAATGACGGGAACCGAGGGACGTTCCTTAGAAGCCAGTAGCGAAGTGTAGCCAGAGGTGGTAAAAGTGACAATATAACGGAGATCAAGGGTTTGATCGATCGCCACTAGAGCCTCACTGAGAGCGTGAGTTTCATCGGACTCATTGGGGGGAGCATTATCAAACTTCACATCCGCTTCCACATCATGGGCGATTTTGGCCAACATAGCCACCGCTTTGACGGGAAAATCTCCCACTGCTGATTCCCCCGATAACATTACCGCATCGGTTCCATCGATAATTGCATTAGCCACATCACTAGCCTCGGCCCGAGTCGGTCGGGGACTGTGAATCATGCTTTCTAACATCTGGGTGGCAGTGATGACGGGAATAGTTTTCATGTTGCAGAGTCTGATAATGCGTTTTTGCAACATAGGGACTTTTTCGGGACTTAATTCTACTCCCAAATCGCCCCGGGCCACCATAATGCCGTCACATTCCTCGACAATTGACTCTAAATTTTCGATCGCTTGCGGTTTTTCAATTTTAGCTATCACTGGCACATCCGCGTGATTTCTCTCGGCTAAAAATGCCTTAATCGCCTTGATATCTTCTCCTTTACGAACAAAACTCAGGGAAACCCAATCAACCCCCTGAGCAAGACCAAATTCTAGGTCTTGTTTGTCTTTTTCGGTCATGGAAGGTAAGCGCAAATTGAGACGGGGTAGATTAACTCCCTTGCGACTCTTGAGAATTCCTCCCTCCAATACTTGACATTTTAGGTTTTTTCCCTTAATTTCAACGATTTTTAGCTCTAATAAGCCATCATCAAGGAGAATTTGCTCGCCTAACTTGGCTTCCTCGGCCAGATAGGGATAATCGATCGAAACGGTGTTCGCTTCTCCCCGATACTCATCCATGGGGACAAGGGTGAGATAATCGCCGTCGTTGATGGTAATGGAACCATTGGGGAGATTACCAACGCGAATTTTTGGACCTTGTAAATCTTGCAGGAGAGTGATAGGATTGTCTAATTCTTGAGAAATTTGCCGTAAAAGGCTGACAACTCTCGCATGATCTTCGTAGCTACCGTGGGAAAAGTTTAGCCGCGCTACATTCATCCCCGCACCGATCATCTGCTTGAGGACTTCTGGCGAATTACTGGCAGGGCCGATCGTGGCTACGATCTTAGTTCTATGGGTAATAATTGACATGGAACTCTTATTGATCGATTTTGGGACGATTACATGATATTCAATTTAGGTTAACTAAAAGTGAAGTGGAAAACAAATTAAGCTTTTCCACAGACTTGCAATCGCTCCCGGTCCGCTCCTGAGCAGTCAGGAGTCAGCCATCAGCGGCAACGGTTGAGATCTTTCACGGTAGGATAAACTAATAACCATCTCCGCTCGTTTAGATTTCGTTATGACCAACACATTAGACGATAAAGCCATAGTCAAGGACTATTTTAACGCCACAGGATTCGATCGCTGGCGCCGGATTTATGGGGATGGCGAAGTTAACAAAGTACAAAAAGATATTCGCATCGGTCATCAACAGACGATCGATACCGTTATCGGTTGGTTAGAAAGTGATGACAATTTACCCAATCTCTCGATCTGTGATGCTGGTTGTGGAGTCGGTAGTCTTAGTATTCCCCTTGCTAAAGCGGGCGCAACTATTTTCGCCAGTGATATTTCTGAGAAAATGGTGACAGAAGCCAAGGAAAGAGCAGCCAAAGAGTTAGCAGATACCAGTAAACTCACCTTTGCCGTTCAAGATTTAGAAGCATTAACCGGCCAATATCACACAGTCATCTGTCTTGATGTTCTCATTCACTATCCCACAGAAGAAGCATTAGGAATGATTAAACACCTGGGCTGCCTAGCTCAATCCCGTTTAATCCTCAGTTTTGCCCCTAAAACCTGTTTATTAACCATTCTCAAGAAAATTGGTCAATTTTTCCCCGGTCCGAGTAAAACCACTCGCGCCTATCAACACAAGGAAAAAACTATTGTCGCCGCTCTCAACGAAAATGGCTTTAAAATTGAACGGACGAGTATGACTAGCACTCGTTTCTATTTTTCCCGTATCCTCGAAGCTGTCCGCAGTGAATAAATAATGGCAGTCACCACCAGCAAATTAATCGAGTGGAAACAGCAAAAACGCGCGATTGTCACCCTCACAGCTTGGGATTATCCGATCGCGCGACTGCTCGATCGAGCAGGAATTGATATTATTTTGGTGGGTGATTCCTTAGCTATGACCGCTTTGGGCTATCCTACCACTTTACCGATCACCCTAGAGGCGATGATTCACCACGCGGCGGCCGTGTCTCGCGGGGTAAAACAAGCTTTAGTTGTCTGTGATTTGCCTTTTCTCAGCTATCAGGAAAGTGTCAGTCAGGCAATTCACTCCGCCGGAAGGATGTTAAAGGAAGCGGGAGTACAAGGGGTAAAATTAGAGGGAGGTTATCCTGCTATGATCGAGACGATTAGCCGTTTAACCGAGATAGGCATTCCTGTTATGGGTCATATCGGATTAACTCCCCAGTCGGTGCATCGGTTAGGATACCGTCAGCAGGGAAAAACTCCATCGGATGCACAAAGACTAATCGAGGAAGGTTTAGCCTTGGAGAAAGCGGGAGTATTTGCCCTGGTTTTGGAACATATTCCCGCCAATTTAGCCGCTACTATTACCGATAAATTGACTATCCCGACGATTGGTATCGGTGCGGGGGAAGATTGTGATGGTCAGGTGTTGGTAACGGCGGATATCCTAGGATTAACCGAAAAAGCTCCCCCTTTTGCCAAAGTTTATGCTAATTTAAGCGAAACAATTACAAAAGCAGTTGTAGAATTTGCCAAGGATGTGAGGAGAAATGAATAGCGGCGAAAAAGCCACCTTTGGGGCCGGCTGTTTTTGGAAAACCGAGGACGCATTTCGGCGTTTATCGGGGGTTTTAGCGACTTCTGTGGGTTATATGGGGGGACATTTTCCCAATCCTAGTTATCTCGATGTGTTATCGCGAATTACCGGCCATGCGGAAGTGGCACAAATTGCCTATAATCCCCAAGAAATAAGCTATGAGGCGTTATTAGCCGTTTTTTGGTCAATCCATGATCCGACTCAGTTAAATCGCCAAGGACCGGACCGGGGAGAACAATATCGATCGATTATTTTTTATCACACCCCGGAACAAAAGTTAATCGCCACTGCTGGCAAGGGTCAACTACAACTATCGGGAAAGTTTCAGCAGGATATCGTTACTTTGATCGAACCCGCAGGAGATTATTATCTGGCCGATCAGTCCCATCAACAGTATTTAGAGAAAAAACAGGCTCGATTGATCGGAGATTTGCAGAAGAAAATATAAAGACAGGTTCGGGGTATAATGTAAAGTTGCTTTCGCAGGAGATCAGGAAAAATGCCCGAGGCGGTCGGAGTCATTCAAACGTTGGGTTTTCCCCCCGTTTTAGCGGCGGCGGATGCCATGGTTAAAGGGGGACGAGTCACCCTAGTTTATTTTGATCTAGCGGAAAGGGGCGAATTTTTGGTGGCGATTCGCGGTCCGATTTCCGAGGTTAAACCGGCAGTAGAGGCAGGATTAGCGGCAGCGATGACCGCTTTTGGTGGCAATGTGGTCAGTCATTACATCGTACCTAATCCTCCAGAAAATGTACTGGCGGTTTTACCAGTGCAGCATACGGCTAAGTCAGACCGTTTTCGCAGTTAATTTCCCTAGCGATTTGCCCCAAACTAGACTATAGTTAAAGACTGGAAAATAGATTGGATTCTATCAATTGAACTTATCTGATTTTTGTTATTAGGAGTTAATTTATGACAGCCCAACCCGCGGTGGGATCGATCGAGACAAAAGGTTTCCCCGGTATTCTAGCGGCCGCCGATGCGATGGTAAAAGCAGGACGGATCACGATTGTTGGTTATTTAAGAGCAGGAAGCGCCCGTTTTACCCTCAATATTCGTGGGGATGTACAGGAGGTAAAAACCGCTATGGCTGCCGGCATTGAAGCCGTCAATAAAACCGAGGGGGCAGCTTTAGAAACCTGGGTAATTATTCCCCGTCCTCACGATAACGTGGTGGCTATTTTACCGATCGATTATAGCGAGGCAGTGGAACCTTTTCGCGCCGCCGCCGACGGTGCGATCGCTCCGATTCGTCGTTAATATTCAAGGTCAATTTTTTGTTAGCGGTTGGAACTTGTCTAGTTCCAACTTAGTTTTTAATGATGATTTAAGTTTTAGTCAGAAAACCGAATTTGATAGTTGCTGCAACAGTTGCACCGATAACAGTGACTATCAAAGCCGATATTTGAGCCGTTGCCCTTTCTTTCAAGTCTTTAACATCTTCTTTGAGTTGGGAAACTTCGTCCCCTATTTTCGGCAATACTTCTAGTTTTGTTTCGATTCGCTCTAACCTCTAACCGATTGTCAAGTTTAGCGAGAATATCGGCTCTCCCAGCTTTGGTGGGTAAAATGTATTCTAAGATACATTTCTCAAGAGCGAGGGGGTGGAACGAACCACAAAGACACAAAGGACACAAAGGACACAAAGATCGATCGATCCTATGTCAATTAAACTTATCACACAGAACCTAGAAGAGCCTTTAAATTACGAACAGCTTATGATCCTTTGGGTACACCCCTTGATGAAATTATTCGTACTTATTGTCTTGCTTAGTGTCTCGTTCTTATTTGAAATAACTATACTTCCGCAGATTTGCTCCAATCTTAAGCTTTTAACCCTTGATTAATTCGAGTAGTTGTGCTTCGGTTAGCTGAGTAATGCCCAATTCTAGGGCTTTTTCTAGCTTAGAACCCGCCGCTTCTCCTAGCACTAAATAATCGGTTTTTTTGCTGACAGAACCCGTCACTTTCCCCCCAGCTTTTTCGATTAATTCTTTCGCTTCCTCCCGTTTGAGAGTTGGTAAAGTGCCAGTAATCACAAAGGTTTTCCCTGCCAAAGTCGCTTTCGTGGTGGTGGTTTTTGCTGCTGCGGCCAATTGTAAACCGGCTGCCTGTAATTTAGCGACTAAATCCCGATTAGCGGCGATTCTAAACCAATCATAGACCGATTGAGCGATTTCTTCACCGATACCATAGACAGAGGCTAAATCAGTCACGCTGGCGTTAGCTAACTCCTCCACAGTCCGAAAACTTTCGGCGAGAATTTTGGCGTTAACGCTGCCCACATAGCGAATCCCTAGCCCATAAAGTACCTTCGACCAGCTTTGATTTTTGCTCTGATCGATAGCTGTCATCAAATTTAAGGCTGATTTCTCGCCCATTCGGTCTAATTTGGCAATTTCCGTTTTTTCGAGGCTGTAGAGGTCAGAAATGGCGGTGACTAATCCCTGTTCAATCAGCAAAATTACCACTTTTTCCCCTAATCCCCGGATATCGAGAGCATCGCGACTGGCCCAATGTACCACACTTCCCCGCAAAATCGCCGGACAGGAACTATTAACACAGCGCGTCACCGCTTCCCCCACGGGACGGACTAGGGGAGATTGACATTCAGGGCAATTAGTGGGCATCTGGAAGGGTACAGTCTGGCTAGGACGCAATTCTGGCAGTATTCTCACCACTTCCGGGATAATTTCCCCCGCTTTGCGGATAATTACCGTGTCACCGCTGCGGATATCCAATTCGGCCACTCGATCACTATTATGTAAAGTAGCCCTTTGTACGGTGGTCCCTGCAACCTGTACCGGTTCCATCACCGCCATGGGTGTGACTGCGCCGGTGCGTCCCACATTGACGATAATATCTTTAACTACCGTGGGGACTTCTTCGGCGGGATATTTTAAAGCGATGGCCCACCGGGGGAATTTTTGGGTGAATCCTAACCGATTTTGTCGCTGTAAATCGTTGATTTTGACTACGACACCATCGGTCATGTAGGCTAATTGATGACGTTTTTCTTGCCAATCTTGATAGTATTGCGCCACTTCTTGCAGGGATGGACAGAGTTGACGGTGGGGATTAACCAGAAATCCCAGGGTTTCTAATCTATCTAAGGATTGCCATTGATTAGTGATATGGTTATCGTCTAAATGCAGGGTATAGGCAAAAAATTGTAAGCGTCTTTTATCAACTATTTTCGGATCTAATTGTCGTAGGGTTCCCGCTGCCGCATTGCGGGGATTAGCAAAGAGAGATTCCCCTTTTTCTTCTCTTTCTTGATTGATTTTATCGAAGGTATCGAGGGGTAAAAAGGCTTCGCCACGCACTTCCACAATTGCCGGGGGATTATCTATATTTAAGCGTAAAGGAATAGAGCGAATTGTCCGCACATTGGAGGTAATATTTTCGCCAGTGACTCCATCTCCTCTGGTAACACCTCTGACTAAAAAGCCGTTTTCGTAGGTTAAAGCTAACGCGGAACCATCGATTTTTAATTCACACACATATTCCGTGTCTTGGGTTTCATTTATATATCTCTGCCAACGGTTGCCCCATTTATTTAATTCTTCGAGGTTAAAGGCATTTTCGAGACTATACAGGGGAATATTATGACGGACAGAAACAAATTGACTAGAGATTTTATCCCCGACTCTTTGGGTGGGACTATCGGAGGTGATTAATTGGGGATAACGCTTTTCTAGGTCTTCTAATTCCCGATAAAGTTGATCATAAACGCTATCGGGTATAAAAGGATCATCAAGAACATAATAAGCATAACTGGCTCTTTGTAGTTCTGTTTTTAGTTGTTGGCAGCGTTGTTGGATTTCTAAGGGGATAGTCATAATCGTTAATAATGCTACTGGGCAAAGACCATTTGAGGAGTTAATTGTAAATCGGGAAATGTCACCGATATTATCCTATCTTCCTGATTAAATTCTGCCAGTTCATAAAATCCCGAAATCAGGGTTAAAACTGATATTTTTACAGCAATAGGATCGATAATCCAGTATTCAGGAATGCCTCTTACCGCATATTCTGAACGCTTATAACGGTAGTCATCATCGGCATTACCGGGGCTAACAATTTCTACAACTAAGAGGGGAGGAAATTCAATCACTGCTGTGGTCATATTTCTAATCTCTTGACATTGTTCAGCAGTTAAAATCATTAAGTCTGGAATTCTCGATTTAGCTTTATCGGTGCGAATTCCTACCGTAGCGGGCATAACTTTCCAAGTTAAATTTAATCTTTTAATTTCCGCTATTAAATAATCATAAAGAAAGGCAAGAATTAAAGCATGAAAGCCACTAGCGGGAGGCATGGAAATTAATTCTCCGTTAAATAATTCGTACTTATTATCTGTGGAGTCCTGATAATTTAAATATTCTGCAAAGCTATATATTTTTTGTCGGGTAGCAATCATGATAACCTCCAGCCGAGATTTTACTATTCAAAGACCATTTGAGGAGTTAATTTTAAATCGGGAAATGTCACCGATATTATCCTATCTTCCTGATTAAATTCTGCCAGTTCATAAAATCCCGAAATCAGGGTTAAAACTGATATTTTTAGGGACATAGGATCGATAATCCAGTATTCAGGAATGCCTCTTACCGCATATTCTGAACGTTTATAACGGTAGTCATCATCGGCATTACTGGGGCTAACAATTTCTACAACTAAGAGGGGAGGAAATTCAATCACTGCTGTGGTCATATTTCTAATCTCTTGACATTGTTCGGCAGTTAAAATCATTAAGTCTGGGATTCTCGATTTAGCTTTATCGGTGCGAATTCCCACCGTAGCGGGCATAACTTGCCAGTCTAATTGTAGCCTCTCTATTTCCCTTTCTAACAGCTTAAATATATATCTAAGTATCAAAGCATGAAAGCCACTAGCGGGAGGCATGAAAATTAATTCTCCGTCAAATAATTCGTATTTATTATCTGTGCAGTCCCGATAATTTAAATATTCTGTAAAGGTATATATTTTTTGTTGGGTAGCAACCATAATAATCTCTAGAAAAAACTTAACTGAATCTCCTTAAGGGGGGTAGGGTTGATTCATGAATCAACCCTACCATGAATCAACCCTACCATGAATCAACCCTAGGGTTAGGGGGGAACTGACAATTTTTAACACCTAGCTTTTTACTTAAGATTCGATATCCTCAACTTTTTTAGGAACCGTTGCAGTTAAAACCTCATTTCCTGTGGCAGTAACTAACACATCATCTTCGATACGGATACCGATACCTCGCCATTTTTCTGGGACTTCCGGCTGTCCTTCAGCCGGTTTAATATCGGGGGCGATATAAATACCAGGTTCCACGGTTAAAACATGACCGGGTTGCAAAGTTTGCCAAGTTTCTTCGTTAACTTTATAACCTCCCGCATCATGGACATCTAATCCTAACCAATGGCCGGTTCTGTGCATATAAAAAGGCTTATATTTTTCCTCTTTAATTATCTCATCAATATCGCCGACCAATAGCCCTAAATCTACTAATCCCTCCACAATTGTTCTGACGGCTGTGTCATGAAAAAGATTATAAGGATTACCAGTTTTTACCACGTCAATCGCCTTTAATTGCGCTTCCAGAACAATTTCATAGATAATTTTTTGTTCGGGGGTAAATTTACCATTAACGGGAAAAGTGCGGGTAATATCACCGTTATAGTAATTGTAGGCACAACCAGCATCAATTAACAAAAGCTCATTTTCTTGTACTTGGCGATTATTGTTGATATAGTGCAGAATACAGGCATTAGCACCACTAGCAACAATAGAAGGATAAGCCGGACCCATACCCCCTTCTAGGCGAAAAGTATGCTCGATTTCCGCTTGAATTTGATACTCATAGTGACCAACTTTGGTAAATTCTCTGGCCCGATTATGTGCCTGTGCTGAAATAGCAGTTGCTTGGCGAATATTGTCCAATTCGGCCTCGGTTTTCAGTAAGCGCAAAGGATGGAGAATAAAATTAGTATCCTCTAAAGCAGTCGGTCCGGTGCCGCGACGGGGAAAAGTGGCGATTAATTTTTGCCAGTGATGGAGAACATTTGTATTAAAAGTTTTGTCCCGTCCGAGATGATAATAAATTCGTTCGGCTTTTTCGAGATATTGGGGTAATTTTTCGTCCAATTCTTGGATAGAATAGGCCTCATCAGCAGCAAAAATCTCCTTTGCTCCTTCCACACCGTGGAGATAGCCGGTCCAGGTTTCTTTTTCGGGGTCTTTTGGCTGCACGAACAGGATAAACTGATGTTCGGGGTGATGGGGTGCTAAAACCGCCACCGCCTCCGGTTCATTAAATCCTGTCAGGTAAAAAAAGTCACTATCCTGACGATAGGTGTATTCTACGTCATTATGCATGACCGCCATGGGCGCACTGCGAAAAATTGCGGTTCCATGGCCGATTTTTTCCATTACCTGCTGACGACGGTGCTGAAACTCTCTGCGATCGATGCCCATAGATATTCCTAAAAATGTCACAATAAGTCTTAGAGTCTATTATCGCTAATCTTTTTAGTTTATGACCCCTGAAGAACCGGATTTTTCCCAAGATATCATCGAAAGGCGCGAGTTTACCCTAGCAGATTTTATCGCTCAAGAGGGGGCGGATTTCCTCAAAGGGGAATCTCCCGTCCCCAAATTGGTGCAAGTTACCACAGAGATTAAACAATTTATTGCCGCTAATTTAGGGGATTCTTCGGGAGCTTTGCAGATAATTTTACAGCTTATCGTCGATGAAGAATTAACAAAAGTCAGTCAAAATTTAGATAATCCCGTTCACGCTTTACGGTTAATCCTAGAAGAAATTTTAGACAATCAAGAATTCCTCTATGAATTAGTACACCGAGTCGATGTGAAATGGGGACAATTATACGGAGAACGTCCCTATTTTCAACAACCCAATCAAAAACCTCACCCTGAAGACGAATACACGCACAGTTCCGTCAGAGATAAGTTAGTCAGTTTATTACAGCAGTTATCCTAATGGTGAGATTAGGAAGTTTTCGTTTTGGGGAGACTCCGAGACTCCCAGACGATGACCGATCAAGGCATACCTTATCTTTATGAGAAACTCTATCTTTTAATTATTTCTCAATAAACAGAGACTAATAGGAGCGGCAAGGGGTGCATCTCCTATTTGTGACTTTGGTGTCAACCTAAGCAATAAGCTTAATTATAAAGAGTAGCTGATAAGTAGGTGGGTGGAATTAAATATAAAATGAACATAGGTTGGGTTGAAGCATAAAACCCAACGCCAGCATGGGTTACGCTACCGCTAACCCATCCTACAAATAATTGTGCCTACCTACTTAATCCATTTGATGACGTAGGGGCGCACCGTGGTCAGTGAGTTTATCGAACTGCGAGCACCCAAATCCCCAAAAACCGCCCCAAAAAAACCCAAATACCCTGATGAACCGGATTATTGCTGGTGGCACAATTATTGCTGGCGGGCGAACGCAGTTCGCCCCTACAAAATCGACGCGCCTAAGGGCGGGAAAGAAAGGGAAAAAAGAGGAAAAGGGTTACAGAGTCCCCCCGACACCGGACACCACCCGAAAACGGCCGTTGAAGTAGAAGTGGCTGCGGCTGTTGTGGCTGCCGCGGTAAGCGGAACGGCAGTCATACGGAGCGGTTAAGTAGCTGGTTATAATTAAATTGAAGATGGATTTTGGGTTCGATCCCCCCTGCCCCCTTAATAAGCTATCCATTAGTCAGATCTTTCTTAACAAAAAGAGAAGAAACTTAAAAAAAGGGAAACCGATTGATAGGTATAGTTTTGAAAGAAGGAATCAAGGTTGGGGTAAGCAAAAAAATGGAGAAATGGGCAGCCCAAGAATTACAGTATGCAGAGCTAGGGGACACCAGAAGAAAGAAAAGATTAATCAGTATTGTGGAAAACTTGGCTGGGCATCTAGAACAATTATACCATATATTTCGGCAAATCTAGCCGCCACCAGTGCCACATCTGATTTGGGGAATTCACCCTATTTTCAACCTTCAGCGGCGAGAATGATTGCTTCTCTTGGGGGTTTTTTCGCTAGAAAAGGTGCTGATGTTAAAACTATTTGAGCCATCTTGCACATTTTTCTCTTTTTGTCAAATTTTATGTTAAGAAAGATGTAAATAATCGATAGCTGGGGGTGAAGACCACGAATAAAGAAAAATAGTAAGTAGTCGTGCAAAATTAATTTCCTAGTGAAGATAGGCAAAAGGCAAGGGGCAAGAGGCAAGAGGTGGTTAGATATGTGTAATTAATTTTGCTTAGGTACTTATTAATAGGGAGCTAACCAGGAAATTAGCCGACAAAACCTTAAAAAATCTTCTACAAACATGGCGAGGACAAGCATGAATACAATTAGTAATTTTTTAGCTAGTGCTATTGTCGGTGGTTGGATTATGACTATGGCAGTTTTTGCTATTCAAAATATCCAACCGGTTTCTTTAAAGTTTCTACAATTTGAGTCAATTAAAGTACCCATAGGCATTTTATTGGCTTTTTCTTTGGCAATGGGATTTTTTATCGCTGCAATTATTCCCGCTTTTTTCAGAAAGTCAAAAAAATCTCCTCGCAGTCGCTTTTCTCCTCCACAATCGGGGTTAGACGAGTTGGATTTTTAAATAGTCTTTTGACTGGCTAATTTATCGGCTCTCTTGGGTTTGGTGGGGAAAATGTATTCTAAGATACATCCCTGCCAGCGAGCGACTGTAACGAACCACAAAGACACAAAGGACAGAAAGATTGATCGGTTCTACATAAGTTAAACTGATCACACAAAGAATAATACTAAATCCGTTGATTATAGGCTACATATCAGGACAGGCAAAAGGCAACAAGAGGAATAAATAATCAGTCTTTAATAAACGGATTTGGGATAAGAAGGCCATTTATCGGCAGCATCCGGGGTGCATCTCAATTTAGTCGAAATATCTATAGGACATTTTGGGCGCACGCAATGCGCCCAAACCATGGTTGCGGTAATATTATTGTAGGTGCTAATTGCATTTTGTACTTTAAACAACATTATAATTTTTGATAGCTGTTCTGACTCTCTCATGAATAGAAGCAAATAAACTTCCTTGCCATAAATAATTAAATTTATTTTCTGTGATTAGATTGAGACAATTTAAAATTTGCTTTTCCCAGTCTTTTTGATTGTAAGTATCTTTTCCCCAAGCTTGATATAATTCCTTCTCACTAATACCTCCTAATTTATGAGATAATCGATTTCTAAGATTACGCAATTCTTCAGAACCCCAAGCTTTTAAATCCTTAAAGTTTGCCTGGGGAGAAGTGAGAGCAATATACTTCTCTATTAATCTCTGTTGAGTAGGACTATCTAGCTTAATTTCAGGGACAGGATTGCCATTATTAACAAAAAGTTCTTTAAAAGCAGGATATTTATTCAACATAGATGATTGTCAAGATGAATAAGTATATTTAGATTCAATTATATGCTCTTTAAACTCATACCTTAAGTATTCATAAATTAAGCCTTCTACAGCTCTAAACCTGTGAAGCATAGCCTCGGTTGTATTTGTTTGTTTTAGTCTAACTACTGCGGTATAAGCTTGTTGATAGGCCATCGACCAATATTGTTGATGCTGCTCTTTTTGTTGATTATTGAAACTAAAAGAAGCGGATTGAAAAAATCTTCAAATTGTCCTTGATTCCAGCTTACTCCAGATTTAATTAGAGCATAGGTTTCTTTCCATTTTTGTTTATTTTGTTCATAGTAAGGTTTAACTAAGTCCTGAAGACCAGCATAATCATAGAGTTCTAATAATTGTAGGGCTTGTTGTCGAGTGCGATCCCAAAGATAGTTAGTCCCTAAAAAAGGGACTGTGTAATCTGAAGAAATTCCCTTTTTCTTGTCATGAGGAGTGGGAATAAATTCATAGAATTTAATATCGTTTCCATAAGAACTCAATCCCGAAATTCTCCACGCTTCTGAAGTTTGCCCCACCCCACCTTTTAAGCACAATAAAATGGGTTGATCGGTTTGAGGTTTTATATTTTCTTTCCATACTTGTTGCCACCAACGGAACATTTCCTCGAAGTTAGAAGGGTTTTCATCATTTCTACCTATAGAGAAAATATTTACTACCAAATCAGAATTTAATTTATTTAGTCAATACTTGATTAATTCTCCTGAGTAAAGACTATAGTTTTCTCTTTCTTTTACTGTTTCATTTTGATCAGTTACTACTAAATAAACTTTTTCGAGATCATTGATTTTATCTTCCAAAAGCTTACCCAGAATCACAGGTTTTACTTGATTGCCATAATATTGAACATTTTCCCAAAGGTATTGGGATATTTCTCGAAAAGATGATTTTTCGGTCAGAGCTAAATCAGACACCACTTCTATCTGTTCTCCGAGAATATAACCTTTCATACGATCATCGCCAATATTATACCAGTCACCAGTGGTGACTTGAAACATTAAATCTCTGGTTCCGATCGTTGCGACTAAAATTAATTTTATGAGATTATAAAGGGAATATTTGAGCAAAATTTTGAGGACTTGTATTACTTCTTAATTGCCTAATAAACTCTTGACGGGGATTCAGATTAGCACCGAATACAGTAACTATCTGGTAATTTCCTAAATCAGCAATCCACACGGGAGAAGGTTTAGCTCCACCACTGACTTTACCACAGAGATTACCATCATATTCTCTTTGACCATTTTTACCGGTAATTTTCAAAGTATCACTGTGAAGAATTGCTAAAGCATGGGGTTTACCTCCTTGTTCATTTCCTGCACAGACAAAAATTTGACAGTTACTATCGGCCGCATCAATCCATTGATTTGGTGAAACTTGATCTACTGTTCTGAGATTATTAGTATTGATATTGGTTTCACTAATTTTATCCAAAATACCATAAAAATCTCGTAATCTTTGCTGAAATTGTTGTTTAAAACCCTGCACATCCTTGGCAATTGTCCAAAAATCTTCTTCACTGTCAATATACAATGTAGAGCCACGAAACCAGGGGGCGTATTCACGAGTTTTGCGAGAATAATTAGGTCGTCTTGCACCTTGACCAATACCACCCATATCAGCTAAAAACCAAAGCAAATATTTAGCTAATTTTTTAACATCTTCTTGTTTATCTTTTGGGGTTTCAGAAGATAAAGATAAGACTAAAGTTCCCCGTTGTTCACCACAAGGATCATTTTTACCCTGAGCATTGGTTCGAGGTTCTTTTTGGGTAACTTTACCCTCAAGAATATTGACTTGTAGATAACCGTATTTTTTAGGATTAATACCTCCAAATAATTCAGCTTCAATCTTTTGAACTTCGTTAATAGGTAAAACTCCAGATGCCAAAACACGAAACCAGTATCGCAGCATCGATTTAAAGGCTGTCGGACGAACTTCTGCAACGGGTGCGCTCCGCATTTGCCATTCATTGCGTCGGTGATTCCATTGCCATTGGGTGAATCGTTGATAACCATGAATTAATTGACCTTCTAGCTCGAAATTTAATCGATAAAAACTCGAATCGTTGTCATTTTTATTATTATCAGGATGAATATTATCATCAATTGGCTTTAATTCACCGTAACCACTATTTACCTGTGAACCTATACCAAGCTGTAGCCCTTTATTAAGCCATTGTCTTACCTGTTCAAGTATCTTTTTATCCTCACAGTTACTAGCTAGACGTAAACCAATTAAAAAAATTGGTTCTTTGAGAGAGAAAAAAGCATTAGGGTTAGGAGAATATTGCGTATAATCATCTTTCCATGACCAAATATTATTAGCCATGTCAATTTCTAACCCCCCGTTTTTAGAAGGTAAAGGATAGGCATCGAAAAAGATAACTTTACCCGTTTTATTTTTTTCCTCTTTGGCGTTTATATCACCGAAATAGGCAGCGATTTCTTTTTCCGCGTCTTTCCATTCCAGATTATTTGCCGCCATGATTTCTCGGATGGCTTGGGTTCTGGCAACACCCCGCAATGTACTAGATGGAATATAGGGCATTCCGAGGGCATCAAAGGCAGGTAAAAGAATACTTTCCGGTCCGCGATGACCACCGACACGAATACGCCAAGTGGATTTGACTGGAAAAGCGATTCCGTCTCTCGCTAACAGTTGGGTACGTTGATTGAGTTGCTCAAGACGCTGAGTGTAGTTAGCATTTTCTTGGGCTTTTTGCAGAATTTGGGTTTTAGTCGCATCTTTGTGTGGATAGTCGGCAGCGCGCATCCAACGGAGATATTCGACAAAACTGGCTGATTGGTCGGGTTGAGGTTGGTTTTCGGGGTTTAACCACGGTGAGGGTTGAGGAGGATTGTTATTGCCGCCACCGCCGTTATTATTGCCGCCGCCACCCCTAGGAGGCTGTTGGGGGGGCTGGTGGTTATTTGTGGGTTTTATAGCTTGATTTTTTAGGGTGGGTTTTTGAGGGCGATTAGGGGGTGGTAAGGGGCTATGGGACATAATCATTATAATTTCCTTTCTGGTTGAATGAATGATAAAAACTGTGGTGACAATTTACCTGAGTTAGTCCCCACTTTCCACATCGGAATAGATGGCGTTAGCCCAGAAGCTAAATTCTTGGGCGATTTCCAAGCCTAAACCCGTTAGACCCAGATAATCATCGGTAGATAAATCTTTGAGAGTAGTTAATCCTTGAGAATTAGAAAGATTATTTATTTGAGATAACTCTTCTAGGCATTGAAAATACTTTTTAACGACCTCTTTTTTTCCTTCTTGATTGAGGGTAGTTTCCTCAGCTTTTAGGCGCATCATTCCCCAAGTCGAAAGATAGGTATAAAGTTCAAGAGCTTGTTTTTTTTGTTCTTTGCGGCGACTATCATCACCAGTATTTAAATATAATTCTTGTAAAGCATTGAACACGGGATTGCTAATCGTTCTAGGGTCGAATGTCACGGTTATTTTGGCTCCAAAAGTTAAAAAATATTCCCTGACCAAAGGTCATCAAGAGAAATGAAAATATCGGGAAATGCGGCGGCAGATAAAGTTCCTGTAGTAAATTTTTCTTGATATTGATAATCAGAATTTATCGGTTGACGGAAAACATAAATCTCTCGATTTTTGATGGCAACTACCCAATATTCTGCAATACCAGCTTGGGCATAGATGCGTTTTTTTCTGTTAAGTCTTTACTGAGAGTTAAGTCAGAAATTTCGATTAACCAAAAAATTTCATCGGCATAGGGATGATGATCTCGATAGCGAGAACGAGGGGGAAAAACTACAGCAATATCCGGTTCAGGTTCCGAGTTTTCTAGGGTAATGGGTCCAACTTCTCTTACCCATGCTTTATCCTTGAGACGTTGACGGAGAAAGTGGGCTAATCCTTCTCCACTATCTTTGTGTAAAGGGCCTTCTGGACTCATTTCGAGAATATCTCCATTCAGTAATTCTACACGCCGATCGATTAAAATTCCCGCCGCAATCATGCGATGATAATCGACCACTGACCATTTAGCTAGGGCAAGATTATCAGTCATAAATTACCTCTACAATTGTTGCACAAAACCGCGTCCTAAACTTTCCTGCCCACCGATTTGAATAATGTCATTATTTGCTAATAACCGTTTAAAATCAGCTTGTGATTTTTGTTTGGTTTGATTAGCTTGAGAGGTGACACCCCAAGGAAAATACATTAAGGTGTCGGGGGGAATAGCTTCTTCATAACGAAGTCCACCATCGACGGATTTATGCTCATCTAATTTAATTTTAACTTGTCGCCATAAACTCATTTGAATGAGAGTCGTGCAATGCTGATCCGGTAATACTAAGACTTGATTAATGCCACTGCTGACAGAGTTTTGGGGAATAAAACTTGACCAAGTTGACCAGTCTTTTAGATCATTATCCTTGAGAATGGCATCCTTGAGATAGACGTTCCTGTTAGCTCTTTTAAAACTACAGCTATATTCGGGGGGAATTGTCAGACGAGGATTAGTTAATCTTGTCCAACGACGGAGAAGTAAAGGCGAAGTGATCCAGACGACACCGTGACTTAGAGAAGAGATGGGCAACCAGAGAATCGAGCCATCTCCTATCCAGATGTCTCCCTGTTCCAAGTTTTCTGCACCTTTATCGATTTCATTACCGAATAACTTAAATTTTAGGGTTTCTTCGGTAGCTAAAGAACGGATTTTCCCGCGAATTGTACTGGAGGGAATATAGGGTAAAGTGGTATGGGATTCACGAGCAATACCCACTAGATTGCCTTCTTGAGTCATGCCTCCGGTGTGTAGGGGAGAAAGTAGATAAAAGTGAATTAAGTTCATGATTAATCATTCTCCTTTATAGTTGATCCAAAGTAATTCCGAGTAGCCTAATTTGCGCCAGCGTTGGTGATATTCGGGGCTATCGGGCCGATCTTGAAATAGGCGATCGGGTTGATTTAAATAGTATTGACTACCCGGGGGGGCGGCGAAGACTTGGGGGGCGGGAATGCTAATATTTTCTTTTGATTGAATGCGGCAACTGATCGGAATAGCTCGATCGGTTGCGACACTGACTAGATTGCCCGGTTTCTGATTACTATTAACAGTATGGGCGAGTTTCCATTCCCAGGGCCAAGAGTGACAAATGGCTTGATTATTATCGTGACGGCGTTCAAAAATACCAGGGGTAACGAGATAGGCGATCGCTTTATTTATTTGTTTAAAGTTCTCCTCGGATTTTTGTTTTAATTTTTGCCATTGTTGACCTAAATTATCGCATTTTTCCAGTATAACTCGGTGTCCTTCTCCTCCTAACCGCAAAGTTGTGGGAGTGAGAATATCAACATCAATTCCGATCGCTATACTCCAACCGGGTAGCATTCGGATCGCTTTTTCCACAAAGTATCCATCGGCATCTTTTACCTGTTTACTTCCCGGTTTCATGGCATTATGGGAACGAATTTCTTCTTGCCAGGGTTTATCTTCTCCTTTGTGTTTTACTAACCATTGGCAAGGGTCGATCGCTCCTGTTTTTAAATAATCGAGAATAACTTCACAAGGTAGATACTGACGATATTTACTTTCGTTCTCTTCTTCCGCTTCATTTTCTCGATTTTGGCAATTTTTGTGAGGTTTAGCCTTAGCTAAGGGGGCAGGTTTCGATCGATCCCAAAATATATGGTTTTTTGAAATAGTTAAATTATCACTCCAAGAAATAGGAATTAATGGGTCAGAATTGGCGAATCCTAAAGGACGGGGTAGATATAAAGTATCTCCGGCAAAGGATAGGAATGGACCGGTGATTTTAAAATAGCTATTTTTAGAGCGATCTAGTAAAGCACTTAAAGCACCGGCGATCGTGTGACCGTTGGGGGGAAATGTATTTCCGGCCCAGGTTCTTTCTCCGGGGCTAAAGGGTTTGGCATCGCGTAGGAGAAGAACATCTAGGGGAGTGATTGTGTACCAATACATTAAATGGAACCTCCGATCTTAATCTCTCTTTTTCGAGTCATAAAAGCCGCTAATTTCATCCAGCTACGCACGGCTTCATTAAGATCATTAGGATCATTTTCCGTGGTTAACCAAAGATGTTTGAGAAAGTTGCTTAGGTCTTTTTGAAAAGCTTCTCTGTTGTCTGTTGTTAGATTTTCCCGACGGCTAGAGAACGCCTTGACCCAAACCTCGATCGCTTCTATCATTGGTACAGGATGCTGTTGCCAAAGGCCGGCCACTGCCTCGAATAAACTGGCATCGGAATTACTGGCCAAAAGTTTTTGCCAGAGAGGGAAAACATCAAACTTAGCCGTAGATTTTAGGACTTTACCGTTACCGTAGAGAACGCGCACTTGTACAGCGTCTTTTTTGACTTTTTTGCCGTCAAAGCCTTTATAGGCGTGTTCCTTGGCTTTTTTCTCAGCTTCCCAGAGATTTTCTAGGGCGATAGCGAGGGGGACAGAATGATGAGCGATGACAATACCGAAACTGATAGTCGCCCGCTTTCCCATAGTAAATAGGGGACGTTTGGAGAGATTTTCGGGAGGTTTTTCGCCTTCCCATTGCCAATAGTCACCGGCGTTATTAAATTCCTTCTGAGGGTCTTTTTCTCCCTTAAAACATTGGCGGATATCCCATAACCATTTGTCCCATTCCCAGAGATTAGTATAGGCAAGAATATCATCACCACCACCATAGATTAAGTGTCCAGCATAGCGTTGTTCGGTGAGATAGGGAACGAGTTGATTAGAGAAGTCTAAAAGGGCGCGACTGAGGGCGCTATGGGTAGATGGTCCCATGTGTTTATCGAGGGTGACAAAATCGGCAAAAGCTTTTTGCACTTCTTTTTCTAGGGTATCGGTTTCGGTCGGGGGATGATCGGCGTATTGATGAAGTGACTTAGGGATATATTCTCGATAGGGTTTCATTTTTTGGCCTTTTAACCATTCCCCCATTCCGTCACCATCTCCTGCGGCGATAACATACCAATCAGCCGGGTTATTGTTGGGATAGTTTTGGTCAATTAATTGGCTTAATTGATGGCGATAATTAGCCACTTCTTCATCGGCAATCTCTAGTTCTTCTACTAACCATCCCGCATTAAGAAATCGAGGGTGATAACGTTTATATTCCGGTTCGATGTGATCGTCAATGTAAGGGATTCCCCAGGGTTGGGTAAGTGCTGAGGGAATATTTTTACCGTCTTTTCTTAGCCTACGGGAGATGGTGCCACAAACTCGATGGAAATGGTCGAGATCACCACCTATTTTGAGATAACCGGCGACTCCCACGGTTAAATCGGGATAAGCGGCATCTAGACGCTCTTGGTCGCTATTTTTTAAGAGTTTTGGCAGGATTAGGTGTAATCCGCGTTTAACGGTTTCGGTGGCGTTGAGTTGTTCGATCCCATCGAATAATCCGGCATTTCGTTTCCAGTATTCTTTGCTTGCTTTTTCGCTAATCCAATCGTTGTCACCATCGGGATGGACGACGGGTCCGAGTCCAGAAATGGTGGAACGGGGACCGAAAGCGGTGGGAATCTGCCAATCGCGGGCATTTTTGACGGCAGCAAGGGCAGAAAGGTTTTGCTCGACAGCACTACTCCACCAAGAACCAACATTTGAACTAAAAGGAGGTCTTTTCCACTTCTGATGAGCTAATTCTCCGGCTTTTTGCAGAAATTCCTGCTCTTTTTCTAAAAATAGAGCTTTTTGATCGTAGAGATTATAAAGTTCGTTTTGTTTATCTGGCCAGCTTTGCGCTTTTTCTGGGGCTTCGGCTTGATTTTCGTCGATATTTTCGGTTTCTTTGTAAATTTCGCCACTGATGAGGGGTTGGTCTTCTCTACCGATGGGAACCCCCACATAATAGGTTTGCCATTGGGCATTTAACCAACTGTCCCAGGTACGACTATTTTCTTTTAATTTGGGCATCCAGTGACGTTTTGCCAATTTCTCGAAAACTTGCCGACTAATTTCTTTCCATTGTTTTAATAGGCTAGATTTGGCGGTTTGCATAGCCGCCGCGACTTTATCTTTGGGCAAGAGGAGGATAATAATGTTGGGAAATCCGGCGGTTAGTAATTGTCGATCGCCCGGTGGGTCGATCCAGGAGCTAAAATCGGCGTATTTTTCTAATAACCATTGATCGATTAAGGGTTGTGCGTAGAGAGAGGGATAGATCAAACTATCGGGGCCGTATTGTTGGGCGAGTTGCCAGCAGACTTGAGCAGATAAATAGTGCAGAATCCAAGAACCTGCCCAAAAATCGCCCATTTTGCGGCTGGCTTTGATTAGTTCTTGGACTGGGGAAAAGGTAAAACTAACGAGATAAGGGTGGGATAATTGTTTTCCCGTCGGCCAATTATTGACCACATCCTCGGAGGTGAGATCATATCCCGCTAGGGCCCCGGCGATGGCCGCCGTTAAACTAGCATGACTCCAGATCGATCCGTCCGGTATTCTGGTTTCGGCGGGCATTAGGAGCAGATTTTCGTCATCGAGTAATTTCGCCGCTGCTTGGGGAAGACAGCGCCATAACCACCAAAATAGTTCTTTAGCTTCGTTTTCTAAAATTCCTGTGCGTAATCTGGCGGGAATTTGGTTAAATAGTCGTTTTTCCTGTTCTTTTAAGTAATCTGTGCGGTTAGAAGCAATTTGTTGGTGATTTGCGTCGGCTAATTTGAGATTTAAGGGTTCTCCGGAGAGGAGATGACGCAATTCTAGACCTGTTTGTTGATCGTAGTTAACGAATTGGGTTAAACTACCGATCGCCGATCGATCGCTGGCTGAGGTGATATAGTCAGCTAGTTTGATTTGTTTGAGAATTTTTTTAGTCGATTCTTCGGGGTTATGTTTTCCCCACAACTTCATTACTTCTAAATCTCTCCAGAAGCTGTTGCCACCGCGTCCTGAGTTGCTATGTAGGGCCTTGAAGACGGGATCGTGTAGTAATCCCCAGATTTTCGCTTGCCAGTATCCCAGGGCCATAAACGCCTCAACTCCTTGCTGACCGATGTTCCCACTATATTCAATATGCACTAGGAACCGCTAGAGATAACACGATATTTTGAAGATTTTTTTTAAAAAGCTTCAAAAGCTGATCCTGTCTAAGTTTCTGGTGGTATAGATTTTTTTCTATGATTATTATTAGCTTTGGATAGTGTTGGGAGCAGACAACCTCGGTTTCTGGTAAAATCCCTCGATCTACCACAGTCTGGAGATTTTGGCGGTTTATATGGCTAATTTACCGAAAAATTGGGTTTAAAGCCTCGCCCTTTTAGGGCGACTTTATAGGATGATTGAATGGCAACTTGACAAGATATTTATAGTAATGTTACATTAACCCCATCTCTATACTCACTGAAGAAATTAGTTGAATGGAAACAAATGGATTCTCCCGACTTCAAGTTTTCAACTGCCCGACTCTCTGCTTATGCTTAGAAATTAGTTGAATGGAAAGATAAGGTCGAGGGCGAACCGGTATTTAGAGGCTTTTCTCTCTACTCGCACTTAGAAATTAATTGAATGGAAACTGTACTCCTAATATGTTTGTGTTTTTTCTTAATGAACTCTCTACTCGCGCTTAGAAATTAATTGAATGGAAACATTTGTAGGGTTAATTCATGAATTAACCCTACTCTCTACTCGCAGTTAGAAATTAATTGAATGGAAACATTTGTAACAGAATCGTCTTAGACCTTACCCTATAATTTTAGTCTCTACTCGCGCTTAGAAATTAATTGAATGGAAACGACAATACTGCTGCGTTTTATTGAGTATTATTAGTTGCCTCTCTACTCGCGCTTAGAAATTAGTTGAATGGAAACAAAATCTCGACTCCCACCAGTGCGATTAAATCTTCTTTAAACTTTTTGCCGGAAACCCTAAATAAGTAGTCGTGCAAAATTAATTTCCCAGTCGAGACAGGAGACAGGAGACAGGAGACGGGATCAGATTTGAGTTTTTAGTTCACTGTTTACTGATCACAGCAAAAAGCTGACGGAGTAACTGCTGACGATTTGGATGTGTAATTAATTTTGCTTAGGTACTTATATATGGCGTTTCCTAAGCTAGTGAGGTACAGCTATTTTTCTTCCCCTTTGCCTAAAACCCAGAAATTTTGTACCTCAGCAGACTGAAAAAAGCTATAGTAAAATGCTTACTGGGCGACACTTTTAGGATTATTTGGCGGAAGAAACTATCAGACAATCGCTCGCAGCGGGTCGAGGCAGTTTACTGAAAGACACTTATCGGACTGGCAAAGGTCTAGGTAAGAAACGAGCGAGTTTTGTTACAGTTGAACTGTATTAGGCTCCTTGCGGCCGTCACCATCCCCCTCACTTTGGGTTAAAATTTATGTTAAAAGTCTTGACAAAAGTAATTAAATATGCTAAAGCACCCGCTTTGATTGCTCTATCCTTAGCGGTGGGTGCGGGGATTATTTTACCAAAAATAACTTTAGCCAATGGCAACCCCGGCCTAACAATTTTTAGCGGAGTCGATCGCAAGGATATCTTAGATTATTTCTTGCAATTCGGTGGTCGTCCCCGCCAAATGGATCGTTATAAACTCTATATCCCTGCGAAAAAACTCTCCCAAGGGGCTTCGGCTTTTTTTATTTCCTATCCCGATTATTTTAACGGCCAGTTTGACACCAATAAAATTCAGGTACGCATCAACGGTAAATCTTTGCCTTTAAAGGAAGTGGTTTGGGATAAGGATGGTCGCGTTATTCAAATTGTCCCCCAACAAGCGATCGATCCGACCAGCAAAGTTGAAATCGTCATGTCTAATGTCAGAAATCCCGAATTAGGCACTTATTACTTTACCTGTGATGTGACTGCCTCCGGCAATATTCCCGTCCGTCTCTACGTTGGTACTTGGATTGTCAGTATCGAACCCTAAGTATTTATTGGCGATAGAGAAATGGGGAAATGGGGAAATTCCACTAAGGGACTTGCGCTTTGATAATGTACCTTTTGGGCGAACGCAGTTCGCCCCTACATTGTGGACAAAATCCGTTACTGTAGGGGCGCAAAGCTTGCGCCCCCCGATCAATTGGGATATTATTCCCACGCAAGTCCCTAATATCCCAAAACCCCAACACCCTGTTAGTCCGAGAAAAAGTCAACCAAAGTCAACTATTTGCTTCCGAGTTGCTAAAATCTGAGGAATTTTCACCTACAGACTCGTTGGCTGGGGAATTTTCGCCAGAGTTTGTGTTTTTGCCACTGCCTTTGTGGGAATTTTTGCCCCCTTCCCGTCCAATAGCCGCCATGTGGGCGCGATCTCGGCTAACCGCTTCCCCGCCTTTTCGTCCCGCTTCCCGGGCTTCTTCGGAGGTAAATTCGTGGGCTGTACCTTTTTGATGAGCAGCTTTACCGCCTTTACTAGCGATTTCCCGTTGTTTAGCTTGATCCATAGAGGCAAAACCGCGTTTACTCTTACCTGTCATAATATCCCTCCTGTGTGAATGCTGATTTTAAAAGTTCTTAAAGACTTATGCGAGATTTTTAAAACATCAAAATCATGATCCTGTGGCTGGGCAAAAAATTGAGATCGCCCCGCTTTTTTCCTCTAAGAACTATGAATTCCTATCCACGATCATAACTCATTAGCTTGACTTCTAGAGAACTAATTACAGCAATCAAAGGGCGTATTTTATGTTAAAAAATATTAAGCAAATCGAGCATTTATCAGTCTAAAGATATAGAAGTTATCTTAATGGTGAGGTACAAAGTCTTGGTTTGGGGCAGTCGGAATTTAGTGATCAGTGATCAGTAATCAGGGATCAGCTTTTTTCTCCCTGCTCCCATCTCCCATCTCCCCACTTCCGAATTCATAATTCATAATTCATAATTCCGAGGTTTTTTGGGGGATTTAATCGGGAAAAATTAGGGTAAAACTTGGGTTTTTGCGATTAACCACTTATCTCCTTGCCGTACCAAATCATAGCGCACCTTCAAGGACTCATTATAGGAACGCTCGACAATTTCCTTGCCATTATAGAAATACATGGCCTTTTCGTTGACTATCGCTTCCACCGTCGCTAGATTAGGATTTTTGGCATTATTAGTAACCGATCGCACATCCACCTGATGATCGTAGCGCCAATAGTTATTTCTCTGTAGAGCCGCCGCCCGTTTTTGCCAAATTTCTAAGGCCGAACCCGTTAAAACCTCTTGCAATTGCTCTTTTTGGTGTTCACTGCCAAAAGCTGCCGATTTTGCCACTAACCAAGCTTGAATCGTCTCCTTAGCTGTTCCCTTGCCCAAGGGAGTCCCTTCGATCACTTCTGCGTTGGCTGAGGGAATTTCCAGTATGGGAGTATGCAGAGAAATCGGTAACTGTTCCCCTTGCAAGGCTGCCAAAGGGGATTGACTATCGACAATTGCCTTCACCCCCAGGGACAAAACCGCCAGCGTTCCCACTAATCCTACTGCCAATATCGCCACTCGATCGAGTCGTAGCTTTCTGCGGGCCGGTCGTCTGCGTTTCGGTGGGACTAGGGCGGTTTTTACCGTTTCTGGGGCCGCTTGCTGGGAGTTGCCCGCCGCTGGGGGGTGCGGGCGACGGGGACGACGACGGGGGGGATTAACTGCCGGTGGATGATGGGCTGCCGTCACCACCACAGTACCCTGAGTATAGGGGGTGAGAGTTTCCGGCTGAGGGTTGGCTCTCAGGGCAGATACAGCAGTGCTTGTCCGCTCACCGTTAACTCTAGCTAAAGACGGTTTTTGGGGACGAGAGTGGGAAGACGAATAAGCAGATTCCCTCATCGGTGTCGCTCCTGGCACTGGGTTTAAATGGGTGGGGGGGGTGTGGGTTTTGAGAACAGTTACTTCCGATTCTAAAGGTTCGCCAACCTTTTCCTGAACCGACACGGGAACTTTTTCGTCAGGAAAACCTGACAATTCTTCTAAATAATTTTGTACGTCTTCCTCGGCAAAATACTCTTTGAGTGAGGCTTTCTGCTCGACTAAATCACTAAAATGGCAGAAAACTTCTGTTTGTAACCAACGCTCGCCATAACGACATAATCCGGGTAAAAGATCGGGAGATTGCCCGGATTGTTCCTTAATATAATTTAATATTTCCTGCTCTTGACTTTTTTCTAAAATTGTGCTTGCCTGTTCGGTTTGACCGAGCAGCAGGGCGCAGATCGAGCGCTCAAGGGAGACATCCTGATGTTTTTGTAATTGCTGCAGGCGCTGGCTGGCCGCAACGATAGCGGCGGGTTGTTTTTGGGCGAAACCGCGGGCGATCAAGGCATAGACCAGCAGATAATTACCCACCGCCGAGGGGCGTTGGGCCTCTTTTGCCCAGATTTTCTCCTGTTCGGCCTGAGTTAAAAAAACCCGTAACTGTTGAATAAAGCGTAAAAAATTATCCACCCCCAACCCAGAGCGGTCATCGCCGGGGCCATCGATACCGCCGCGCGCGGCCAACATCTCCTCCAAGAGATTTAAGCCGCGCTGACGGGCAAGACCGGGTTTTTTTTCTTGGGATAACAATTCCAGGATCCGGTAGGGACGCAGGCGATCGCAATCATGACGAATCTCGCTGGCCACTTGCGGGAACATTTGTTCTTGTTCCAACCAGGTCAGGGCTTTGGCCGCAGTGCTGGCGGCCTGTTCATAATTTTTATCCTGCCAATATTCCCGACTCAATTCCCCGTAGGCCAAAGCCAAGGTTAAGATCATGTCTGGGCGAGTAGTTGGCTCTAAATCTAGATAAGTTTCGGCCAAACGAATCACTAACTCGTATTCTCCCAACTCTTGCAGGATGAGCAAAGCTCCCACCAGATCGGCGGGGGCAATGGTAATCTGGGGAGTGGGATATTCCGGGGAAGCGGCGGCCACCTCCCCACCCTGAGAATCTAGGTCTTCGGCGCTGCTTTCTGGGTTGAGAAGCAAGGGGTTGGGGTCGAAAAATTGGGCATCGTAATCACGACGGCGATCCGGATCACTTAACACTTGGTAAGCTTCATCTAACAAGTGCTGACGGGCGATGATCGCTGTTTGACTGTATTCTTGACGGGGCAATTGCCGTCCCCGGTCGGCGTGGGCCAAATCAATTTGCTCGGCACTCACCTGAAAGGGGATTCCCAATATCCTGTAGTAGTCAAGAGGAATTCGCACGGTTAGCTGTACCTCAACTCTGGAGAGTCCTTAGTGAATTAAGTGATGTAAGTGAGAGCGGAGCGAGTAAAATAACAAGATACCATCTTATCCTAGCCAATCTCTGACTGACTAAGGTTAGATTTGAGAGAGAAAATCCACTCGAACCCCTTGGTTTGAGCCTAAAAAATTCACTGCCAGAATTCTCGAAAAATCTACCGCTTCCTCTACCCTTGCTTTTTTGTTGTCTAAATGATACTACAGACCCTATGATTTCCGAACGTACTTTACCAACCTTTAATCCTGCTTCCATCATTATTACCAAAGCTGAAGGTCTTCGCCTATACGAAGATATGGTTTTGGGGCGGATGTTTGAAGATAAATGTGCCGAAATGTATTATCGGGGCAAAATGTTCGGTTTTGTCCACCTCTACAACGGTCAAGAAGCGATATCTAGCGGTATTATTAAGGCCTTGCGTCAGGGAGAAGATTACGTTTCTAGCACCTATCGCGATCACGTCCACGCCCTCAGTGCAGGAGTTCCCGCTAAGGAGGTAATGGCGGAGTTATTCGGCAAAGCTACCGGCTGTAGTAAAGGACGGGGCGGCTCCATGCATATGTTCTCCGCCGAACATAAGCTTTTAGGGGGTTACGCTTTTGTGGCCGAGGGGATTCCCGTCGCTACCGGGGCAGCTTTTCAAAGTAAATACCGTCGCGAGGCTATGGGGGATGCCAGTGCCGATCAGGTAACGGTCTGTTTCTTTGGCGATGGGGCGAGTAATAATGGCCAGTTTTTTGAGTGTCTGAATATGGCCGCCCTCTGGAAGTTGCCGATTATCTATGTGGTGGAAAATAATAAGTGGGCGATCGGTATGGCCCACGATCGAGCCACTTCTCAACCGGAAATCTATAAAAAAGCCAGTGTTTTTAGTATGGTCGGTGTGGAAGTGGACGGTATGGATGTGGTCGCTGTTCATGCCGCCGCCAGAGAGGCTGTAGCCCGCGCCCGCGCCGGTGAGGGGCCGACTTTGATTGAAGCCTTAACCTATCGTTTCCGGGGTCACTCTTTGGCAGATCCCGACGAGTTACGCAGTGCTGACGAGAAACAATTCTGGGGCGAAAGGGATCCGATCACGCGCTTTGCCGCCTACCTCTACGAGCGAGATCTGGCCACGAGAGAAGAATTAAAAGAAATCGAGGAGAAAATTCAAGCTGAAATCGAGGCAGCGGTTAAATTTGCCGAATCTAGCCCCGAACCCGATCCTAGTGAACTAACTCGCTTTATTTTCGCCGAAGACGAGTAATTTCAGTGATTAGTTACCAGTTATTCAGATTTGAGTAATCAGTAATCAGTGATCACTGATTACTTAAGGTATTCTATGAGGGGGAGCAGAAAAATCCCGCCTTGAAGATGGTTGTTGTTGAAAAAATCCGTAAAAAATAGTTGCGCTCTTGTATAATTCGCTAAAATCCAGAGAAATAGCTTTTGCCATGGCGACTACAGAAGCATTGAACCCCAGTCAGTTCGCATTCTTAACCAACCTCACCGCTGATCGTTCAAGTTCACCCAACCCACAAGAAGAAATGGACAAAGTTATCATTCTCGTTAATGCCGAAGCTCAAGCCAGTGGTCAGATGTCTCGGCTATCGCCCGTTACCGAAAAGATGGTGATTGCCTTAAAAAATGCGGTTCCTAAATCCCTAGCGGTGGAGGTGACGGGGACGGCTTCTTTGTGGTCAAAAATGGAGTCGGGTAAAACTGCCCAAAATAATTTAATCTGGTGTCCCTTAACAATTCAATTACCCAATTGGGTGAATTTTCCGGGTAAAAAAGTTTATCAAGCTTGTCGGGATATCGAGGAAAGACGCGCTTGGGTTGCCCATACCCTGCACTATAAAACCAGTCAGGGAGATTCTTCTTTTGGGGATCTTTGGTTGCCCATCACGGTGACATCTAAGGGTTTAGAATACGGTGAGGTGATCGGGGAGGGTATGATCCCTAACGCCTACAGTCAACCGATTAGTCTGGAAAGAGAGAGTCTGAAGTCTTTACATCGGCTGGCAGCGCAATTACTGGATAATCTACAGGCTCCTGCTTCCGTTTACTTGCTACAGTTTCGTCTGGCTCATCGAGAAGTGGTTTTTGATCGTCTCTGGCCTTTTCCTGCCGCACCTGCGATCGCTTCCCTGCGCGGTCAACAGACGGATCTCTATGCAGCCTACTGGAATTGTTTACGTCAGCAAGCAATGCTCGATCATTCTTTGGCCATTTAAAGGCACTGTCTAGCAGGAATCTATTAAGTTGACAAAAGCGATACTTTGGCAGAATATTTAGCGTAGCGGCCGCCATAAAAACACGGCTTTTGTCCGTTCAACCTCTCGAAAATGCCGAAATATTCACTAATTATCCCGATTTATAACGAGGAAGAAACCATTCCAGAACTCTATCGCCGTGTCAGTGACGTCATGGATAGTTTAGATGATTCTGTGGAACTGATTCTGATTAATGATGGCAGTGGGGACCGGTCCTTAAAATTAATGCGGGAACTACAGGAAAGAGATGCTAGGGTCTGTTATATTAGCTTTGCTCGTAACTTTGGCCATCAGGCAGCAGTGACGGCAGGACTTAATTTCGCTAGGGGTCAAGTTATTGTTGTCCTCGATGCCGACTTGCAAGATCCACCGGAATTGATTCCCAAAATGATTGAGTCTTGGCAAGCAGGTTATCATGTGGTTTACGCCCAGAGAACAAAACGGAAAAAAGAAAGTTGGTTTAAACGCCTAACTGCCTACGTTTTCTATAGATTGCTGCGACAATTAGCCGACGTGGATATCCCTGCGGACACGGGGGATTTTTGTCTGATGGATCGTCAGGTAGTGGACCTATTAAATTCTATGCCAGAACGGAATCGTTATATTCGCGGTTTGCGCGCTTGGATTGGTTTCCGACAAACTGCTGTTAAATTTGAGCGGGATCCCCGGTTTGCCGGTGAAGTCAAGTACACTTTTAAAAAATCCCTAGCTTTAGCGATTAATAGCTTGGTGTCTTTTTCTAAGATTCCCCTGCGTCTTTCCACTTATTTAGGCCTATTTTCTGCTTTAATTGCCCTGTTGATGGCTTTACTGGTTCTCTACTGGCGCTTACAGCAACCCGACTCTCCCGTTACCGGTTTAGCTACTATCTTGATCGCCGTGTTTTTCTTGGGTTCGGTACAATTGATCAGTATTGGCATATTAGGGGAATACATCGGTCGAATTTACGAAGAAGTTAAGGGCAGACCAGCCTATACAATCGCTGAGATCGCTGGGTTGGAAATCAATTAAACTTTTCAAACAACTATCAATTAATTCTTGTCAATTAAAGATTTTGTTAACTTCTTAAATAAGCAATAAGCTGTTGACTCTCTAAATTACTGGTTAAGACTGTCTATGATCGAGGAGAGAGGTTTTGCTCATTTGTCCTAAAATTTCTAATAGGCAGTGCAGCTTACCCCATTCGTACAAAAAAATTAGCAGGGCCGCTAATAGAAATTAAACTCCAATAGCAAAGAAAAACTGTCTAACTTTGCCCACAACAGCGATCAATACCTAAACTATCTAAAATCAAATCACTGACGGCGTTAGCGATGGCAAATTCACTATAAAAACTTTCGCGGAAATCAAAAGCTTGCATCTCGGTAATGATCGCAATCACCAAGTTACCGAGATCGTTTTCTCCTTCCAAACGCTGACGCAGAAAAATTTGACTAGCGCGTTCAGCGATAGTTTCATTAATAGCTTCGGGAATAAATTCTGCATCTAACCAACGATGCAAAGCCGTGCGCAGCCAAGTTTGTTCCTGTTGGGGATTTTCGATCGGTGGTAGAGTAATAGGCGGAATTGCTGGGGGATAATCGGGCATAATTAGAGAATGATCAGGCTACGAGACTGAGTTCTTGGGGGGATTCGTGGATACCGCCTCTATTATACAAGGATACGCACGCGGTTACTTTCTCATGGCCGATGAGGGGGGGCGATTGGATTGGTATTCTAGTATAAATCGCGCTCTTATCCCTCTCAATCAGCGTTTTAGGTATCCCAAGTCCCTAAAACGAGTTTTGAATCAAAATCGCTTTAGCGTGGCTATTAACCGCGATTTTGCTGGGGTTTGTGCCGGTTGTGCCGATCGCTCGCTGACTTGGATTTCCCCGGAGTTAATGCAAATCTATCAGCAATTACACCAGGCCGGTTGGGCCTACAGTTTCGAGACTTGGCAAGGGGATCAATTAGCGGGGGGGATTTTAGGTTTAGCAATTCGCGGGGTTTTTATCGGGGAATCGATGTTTTATAAAATTCCCGATGGTTCTAAGGTAGCCATGGTCAAGTTAGTTGAACACCTCAGAGAACGGGATTTCTGTCTATTTGATGCCCAAATGCAAAATCCCCATCTGGCTAGATTTGGGGCCTATACTATCTCCGAAAAGGAATATCATCACCGACTGGAAAGCGCTCTGCTCAAGCATTGCCGTTTTGTTTAAGTATTGTTTCCGATGATAGCAGTCATCTTATAGTATAGTTATACCAAATTTCTCAATCCATGACAGACACCCACGCTCGAATGCTTGCCAAGCCTGCATTCGTTGTGACGCAAATAAACCTCTTGCAAAAGTCAAAAAGTAATCAATCCTGATGCTGAAAGCATCTATTCTTGTTTCTGTTGCCTGTTGCCTTTTGCCTGTTGCCTGACTTCTGCAAGAAGTCTAATAAAGAAAAATGGTATTAGGTATAGAGTTTTCCTTTTGGGGACCCGGTTCTCAAGATTCAGCAATAGCAAATTAGGTCACACTTCCCCTTTAGGAAAAAAGCTCTCAGAATCCACCTCGAAAATGTCTTGACTACTGAGGCAGAGTCAAGGTAACATATTATACTAGACTCCGATAGTAATGTAATGTAATTCAAATTGGCGATGTCAAACCAGTTAAAAATTCTCATTGTTGATGATGACGAAGCAGATCGGAGTGCTGTGCGCCGATTGTTAAGAACATCGGGGATGGAGACACAAATAACAGAAGCCGTTGACTATGAAGAGGCTAGAGAAAAGATAGCCAATAATCTTTTCGACTGTGTATTGATCGATTATCTTCTAGCCGATCGAGATGGTTTAACTTTGGTGCGGGAAATTCGGCAGCAGGGAGTTAAAATCCCCCTAATTATCTTAACCGGTCACGGAGACGAAGAAATTGCCGTCGATATGATGAAAGCTGGTGCTTCCGATTATCTGAGTAAATTTCGTCTTACTCCCTCGCGCTTAAATCAAGCGATGCGAAACGCCCTACGCATCTATGAAGCGGAAGAAGAAGCGGCGATTGCCAAACAAGAAAAAGAGCATTTAGCTAAACAAAAAGAAGATTTTGTGGCGAGGATGACTCACGATTTGAGAACTCCCTTAGTCTCTGCCAATCATATATTAGAACTATTTCAAGAAGGTTTATACGGTGAGATTACTGCCGAAATGAGTCGAGTTATTCATGTGATTATTCGCAGTAATAAAAATCTCTTGGAAATGGTTAATAATCTTTTGGAAGTTTATTTTCATGAAAACGGCGAAAAGAAACTTAATTTTACTAAATTAAAGATTATCGATATTCTCGAAGAAGTGTGTCAGGAGTTAGCTCCCCTTGCCCAAGAAAAAGAACTAGAATTAAGCTTAGATGCCGAGAATGGCGGGGAAATTTTCCTAGCTGGCGATCTCTTGGAACTACGGCGCGTTTTTACCAATCTCATCGGCAATGCGATTAAATTTACCCAAAAGGGTGGTGTGAAAATTCATCTCATCCCCGCTACAGAGGAAGATACTTTTGTCACCATTGTCGTGGAGGATACTGGTATCGGCATTGCAGCAGAAGAACTACCCTGGATTTTTGATCGCCTCTACTCTGGTTCCGTAGAAACTTCCACCAATGGGTTAGGACTTTATCTCTCCCGTCGCATTATCGATGCTCATGGGGGAACTATTGCCATCACCTCAGAATTAGAACGGGGTAGTAGCTTTTCTGTCCGTTTGCCCGCCTATAACGATCAATAATAGAAAAAATACTTTCTGCCGAGCGGTCACTGTTAATGGCTTCTAATTGGGATATCTTGTTAATGCAAGCGGCGCGTCAGGGTAATCTCGCGCGGGTTCAAGCTTTACTGAGTCAGGGGGCAAATGTCAACGCCACCGATAGCCAAAATACTACGGCTTTAATCTATGCCGTGCAGGGGGGTCATGGGGAAATTGTGGCGATTTTGCGAGAATTTGGGGCTGATATCAACAAAAGTAAACAACCCCAAGGTTTAAGCCCTCTCATGTTAGCGGCTGCCCTCAATCACGGTGAAATCCTCGCTCAATTAATCGCCGCTGCTGCTAATGTCAATCAGGTCAATCAAGATGGTACGCCAGCACTAATGATTGCTGCTTATAAGGGTCATACAGCGATCGCAGAACAGTTATTAACCGCCGGCGCTCGGGTCAATATGCGCGATCGGGATGGAGATACGGCTTTATCTGTAGCGATCAAACAAAATTACGCCGCCATCGTCCGTTTACTGCTAGATCGTGGTATAGATGAAGAAATCCGTCAAGAAGCTTGGTTAGAGGCTCTCGTCGCTAATCGCCAGGAAATCCTCGAATTATTTATTAGCCGTGGTCTGCCCCTCGATTTTCCCACTTTATCTGGGGAAACTCCCCTAATTTTGGCTGTAGAGAGGGGAAATCTCGGCAGCGTACAAACTTTACTGCAAGCGGGAGCAAATCCGAATATCAGCACGGAGGAGGGAGAAACTGTCCTGATGATCGCCGCTGCTGAGGGATATTTCCATATTGTCCGACTTTTACTCGCTCAGGGGGCCAGTGTTGACGATCAAAATCAGGCGGGAGAAACGGCCCTGCATTTAGCGACCATCGAAGGACATTTAGAGATCGTCCAGGCCTTACTACAAGCAGGCGCTTTTGTCAATCACTGTAACCATTTTGGTGATACACCCCTGATCATCGCCACCGTGCAGGGATACGAAGCGCTCGTTTTAGAATTGTTAAAACAGGGCGCGGATCCTAACCTAACTCAGCAGGGAGAAACACCGTTAACTTTAGCTCTACAGCGCCAATTTACGAAAATCTGCCGTTATCTCCTCGACTACGGGGCCAATCCCAACACCGTTTATCCCGATGGCAAAACCGTCCTCATGAAAGCTTGTGAGGGCAATAATAGTCAATTGGTGCGCAGGCTAATCGATATCGGTGCCGATGTCAATCAACTCGATTTTAGCGGCGCTTCCGCTTTAATGTGGGCGAGTTATCACGGTTGTCTCGACACGGTTAAAGTCTTGTTAGACGGGGGAAAGGTGAACTTAAATCAGAAAAATCAAGGGGGAATGACCGCTTTAATGTTAGCTAAATTTAATCACCATCAGGCGATCGTTTCTTTATTACAACAAGCGGGAGCGATCGAGTAATACTAAATCCGTTGAGTAACGCACAGAAAACGGGTTTCTCGGAGAAACCCGTTTTCTCGGCAGGAGATAGGGTTTTAGGGTTTTAGGGTTTTAGGGTTTTAGTTGAAATTCCCCCACTTCCCCACTTCATAATTCATAATTCATAATTCATAATTCCCATCTCCCCACTTCCCCACTTCCCCGCGAGAAACTTTTTGCCGCAAACCCTAGATAGTCAACAGCTGACCATGACCACGGTGATATTATCGGAACCGCCGGCTTTTTTGGCCGCTGCCACTAAATTCTCGACAATTTCCTGACAATCGGCACCGGTTTGCAAATAATCGCTAATTTCCCGGTCGGACAGTTCTTCCGTCAAACCATCACTACAGAGAATTAAACTATCGCCGGATTGCACATCGAGGGGAGATACCGTCACTGGGGGCAAATCGCGACGACCGAGACATTGGAATAAAATGTGTCGCCAAGGGTGGTTTTTTGCTTCTTCTTGGGACAGATCGCCCATTTTTACCGCCCTAGCTATCCAAGTATGATCCTCCGTCACCTGTTCTAATTTTTGCTCACGAAAGCGATAGAGACGGGAATCACCAATATGGGTGTACCAAGAGCCATCATCTCGGAAGATAGCCATGACTAGGGTTGTCCCCATGTCCTGTCTTTCGGGATTTTTCAGTTGGTCTTCGATAATCTTCTCGTTAGCGGCAGTAATTGCCTCCTGGAGCAATTCCCCAGCAGTCAGGGACGAATTCCAGTGTTCTTCTAGATGAGCTTGGATAGTTGTAGTGGCGATTTGACTAGCTTCCTGGCCTCCCGCATGACCCCCCATACCATCGGCAACGATAAAAAAGCGCCGCTCGGGGTCGATATAATAACTATCCTGATTAGCCGATCGCACTACACCAGGATCGGTTATTCCTCCAAAAGAAAGATTGTTCATGGAAATTTCTGCTTTTAACACAATATTTATTATCCCGTGATCGATTACATCATGCGATCCTGACGTTCAATTTTTCGCCAAAGTCTTACAAGAGCTATCCCCGGCAGCAGCGAAATCGCCATCGGCACTAAAGTTAACCAACCAAAACCACTGACCAATAGAAGCGTCGCTGAGATAAGTAAAGCACTGATCAGTAAAGTGTAGTTAGTTCCCATTTGAATCATACCCAATCGTCGCAAAAGTCGATCGGATTCGCTGGAACGCACCCGGACTCGGATATCACCCCGTTCTAATTTTTCGATCGTATCATCGATGCGTCGGGGTAAACTCAGGGCGGTGCTGCTCACTTGGGCCGCTTGCCGTCCTAACTCATCGAGGATATTACTGCCATTATTTCCTGTCATATCATTTACTAATTGCAGGGCAAAAGGTTGGGCCACTTCCATAAAGTTAAATTCGGGATCGAGTCCTTTGCCTACCCCTTCCAGGGTAGAAAATGCCCGCATGACGAAGGTAAAGGTAGCGGGAAAGCGAAAAGGTTGATCGTAGGCGATTTCATAGAGATCATCGCTGATAGAGGCTACGGATTGCTCCTCAAAGGGTTTATCCATGAAGTTATCGAGCATATACTGGATCGATCGCCGCACTGCTCCCATATCACCATTGGCAGTTAATGCTCCTAGATCCACTAGAGAAGTGACCACGCGATCGGCATCTTTTTGGGCAATTCCAAAGAGAGTCTGCATTAATTTTTCGCGCACGTTGGTTTTAATTTGTCCCATCATGCCGAAATCGTAGAAAATTAAGGAGCCATCACTATCAACGGCGATATTGCCGGGGTGAGGATCCGCGTGAAAAAAGCCGTTGTTGAGTAGTTGAATTAGATAGGCTTTTGCCCCTAGTTTAGCCAACAATTTGCGATCGAGTCCGGCCGCTTCTAGGGCCTCATAATGACTAATTTTGATGCCGGGGAGATATTCTAGGGTTAAAACCTGGGGAGAGGTGTAGCGCCAATAGACTTTTGGTACTTTCACCCAATCTTCCCCGCGAAAATTACGGCGAAAAGTGTCAGCGTTACGACCTTCGTTAAGATAATCGGTTTCTTCCCAGAGAATTTTACAGCATTCTTCATAAATACCCGTCCAATCGCGACCTTTACCCCATTTGGGGTGATTTTGGAAGTATTGGGCGATTTTTTTCAGGATAGCCAGATCGATACTAAATAATTTTTTTAATCCGGGCCGTTGGACTTTGACCACCACATCTTCCCCGGTCTTCAGTTGGGCCCGGTGAACTTGCCCTAAACTAGCGGCTGCCAGGGGAATAGGATCGAAGCTTTTAAAGAGTTGATTGAGGGGTTTACCGAAGGATACCTCGATAATTTTGCTGGCCTGTTCGTAGGTAAATGCGGGAACCTGATCCTGTAGTTTCGAGAGTTCTTCCACATATTCGAGGGGAAAAAGATCAGCCCGGGTGGAGAACAGTTGGCCGACTTTAATAAAAGTCGGTCCCAATTCTAGCATGGTTTCCCGAATCCAAGCGGCTTGTTTTCTGCGTCTGCCGGCGAGTTTTTCTTGGCTATAGCCGCCGTTATAGCTCCATTTTTTACCGTTGAGCCAGAATTGATAAAGTACAGTCAGAACGAATCGCCAAATATCTAGACGACGACGATTGATCGAATAGTTTTCTCGATTCCAACGATAGCTATTTTTGGCGACTTGGAGGGCCGGCATTGCTGGGTTTAACTCTGGGGTAACGGGGACGGGTAGAAGGGCTGACACGCAATTTTTGGGGCTTTAAAGCGACTAAAAGAGGGTTTTGGGTTAATTACGGTAGTTTTTTAGTTCCGAGCGCAATTGGGCGATTTCGGCCCGCATTTCGTCGATGTTTTCCTGCACATCGGCACTGGAGGAACCACCGGACTCTGTATCAGTATATACTCCCTTTTCCACGGCTCGCTCGGCTCTCATTTGCACTTCTTCGACGAATTGCCGCAGGTTTTCCCGTTGTTCGGCATCAAATTTGCCTAATTCGCTTAAAGCGTTGGTCAACGCGTCTTCTAGCTGTTCACTGACCACTTCAGCGATCGCTCGTCCGAGGAAAAAGGCGTGAATAACGGGGTTAGTCATAATCTTAAATGGATGTTTTCGCTTGCTGGGTTTTGTGAACGGGAAGGGCAGTATCTAAATTCCCTAACTACTAGGTTAGGCGACAGAACCAGAAAAGGCAAATCGTTTTTCTGAAAACGGGAGTTAGACGGGGGGTTAATCGACAAAATTAAGGGAAAGAAAAGGCGCTAAGGCGGTAAAGTCTGGTTCGATCTCGTCGGGAATTATCGCTGAAATCAACCCGATTAGCGAAATAATAGTGTCATCAACAATATCGGTCTCAGGAGAGTTAAGATGCTCAGAAAACGTTTATTAATCCCCTTAATATTATCCCTAGTCACTTTTGGTCTAGTGGTGGCCTGCAATTCTGGCACTCCCACTGGTCAAACTAACCCCAGTCCCGCAGAAAACGCCGCCACTGCTGCTATTCCCATCGGTGCAGCTTTAGCTCAAACCAGCAATCTCGCCCTATTAGGACAGGAACAGGTGATCGGTGTCAAGATGGCTGAAACATATTTTAATGAAAAGGGCGGAGTCAATGGAACACCGATTAAAGTTATTATCCAGGATGTGGCCGGGGATGAACAGGGCGCAATCAACGCCATTAATACCCTAATCACTCAAGATAAGGTGGTGGGTATTCTTGGTCCGTCCCTCTCCCAGCAAGCTTTTGCCGCTAGTCCGATCGCCGATCGAGCCAAAGTTCCCATTCTCGGTCCGTCTAACACGGCCAAAGGTATCCCCCAGATCGGTGAATATGTGGGTAGGGTGTCTGCTCCTGTGGCTGTGGTCGCTCCCAATGCGGTTAAAACCGCTTTAAAAATCGATCCCAAGATTAAAAAAGTGGCTGTCTTTTTTGCCCAAAATGATGCTTTTAGTAAATCGGAAACGGAAACTTTTCAAGAAACCCTAAAGAGTTTAAATCTCGATATTGTCACCGTGCAGAAATTCCAAACCACCGATACAGATTTTCAAAACCAAGCCACCGCCGCTATTAATATTAAACCGGATTTAGTGGTTATTTCTGGTTTGGTTGCTGACGGGGGCAATTTGGTCAAACAGCTGCGACAATTAGGCTATCAGGGGTTAATTATTGGTGGCAATGGTTTAAATACTTCTAATATTTTCCCAGTTTGTCAAGCTCAATGTGATGGTATTCTCATTGCTCAAGCTTATAACCCGGAATTAGATAATCCTATTAATCGGGATTTTGTTACCGCTTATACAGCAGAAAATAAAAAAGCACCGCCCCAATTTACCGCTCAAGCTTTTACGGGAATTCAAGTTTTTGTCGAGGCATTAAAACGGGTAGATGATAAAAATAAACTCAGTACACTTTCCCTCGAACAAATTCGCCAACAATTAAATCAGGAAATTTTAGCGGGTAAGTATGTCACTGTCCTGGGAGATATTGCTTTTACTCCCGAAGGGGAAATCATTCAGGATAAATTCTCCGTGGCACAAATTAAAATGGATGCCGATGGTAAAAATGGTAAATTTACTTTTGTGAAAAATTAATCAGTAAAGGGTTCTTCTCATTTCTATCTCGTTGCAAGGAACTCCCTTGCAACGCATTTCCAGAGGTTCTAGCTCTTGTCTAACCGCTCAGGGGAGGGAGACACTCCTTCCCTTTTCTTCTTACAGGTAGAACCTTGGCAGGAGAAAAATATAAAGATTTTATTAAATTGTATTTTTAGCTACAATGTGGGGGGGGTAAGTGTGTATGATTATCGGTGCTTTTTGGTGTTGGGTATTGCTGTGTCTTCACCCAACCGACGGAAACAGCGATCGCAAACGAATTTATCAATCTCGATCAAACAATCATGGATGCAAAACTGAAAAATAGCACCTTTGACAAGTTGAAGCTGGCTCCCATCGCCCTAGCGGCGGGTGCAGGCCTGATGATGGCGGCTGCTGTCCCCGGACAAGCAGCATCCCAGCTATCAGTTGACTTTAGTCCCAGCACTAGCGCCGTCGCTGCTGGATATGCAGGATTTATTTTTAGCAACAACGGGACACCGGGGACTCGCACATATTTATCTGGCTCCACTGGTTACACTGGCTCAATGGATACTGGTACCGGCATTGGTGTGACGCTGGCTTCTGTTTCCGGTTCACCGGCTTTTCGCATGATTGAACGAAGTGGTACAAATTTGTTATTGCGCGACTTTGCTGGGCGTGATGGTATAAATCTCGGACAGGATTTAAAATTTGCTGGCTTAGTGGCTGGTTCCTATTCGCTCACGATACCTTTGACTGATTTAAGCAACCAACAGGGTGTTGTGGATGTGCAACTTAGTACAAACGGGGGAACATCCTTCAGCAATGTTCACGACAATTTAGCTTACGGATTGAATCAGGGTCGAAGTGCCGTGTTGAAATTTAAGGCTAACGGAATCAATGATGTTATTGCGCGTTTTTGGACGGGGGGTAATCAGTTTGGTGTCACTGGACAAACTAGCAATAGTGTCAATATAAATCGCATCTTTACGATGAATGGATTTGTCTTGACGCGTGTCCCTGAACCCTCCTTAAGTATCTTGGGTACAGTATTGGTTTTAGGATTTCTACCGATTCTCAAAAAAAAGTTTCCATCGAATGATAAGCACTGATGATCACAGAAAATCGAGAAGCTCCGAAAGTGCTTTTTACCTCGTTGCAAGGGTCTCCCTTGCAACGCACTTCCAACAGTATTCGATGGTGGTGTTAGACTAAATCCTGTTTAAAAGGCATAGGAGAGTGGGGTCTAGGGTGTGGGGAGAAGGGAGAAACAATTCATAACTTGAGAGTTAATCACACTATGTTAACCTGACAGACCAGATCAGAAGCTGGTGCTGATGATCTAGGATTATTTGCCGATTAATGACTCTTTGGGGAAATTAGAGGAGAATACCGGGCCAGCAATTATGGATTTTAACAACTGTCCCCGACCTTTATTTTTTATTCTCAAGCGATGTCAAAGACCGGATGGAAACGTTAGTAGTTATAATTGTTTAGCAGTGGCTCGATCGGATTGATTTCTACTTTGAAGAAAATAATGAAGATAAAACACGCGATTAATTGGCATAAATTCCTGACTTTTCTAATTATATTGGGCCTAATGGCTTTTTATAATAATTTTACCCTGCTTGCTTGGATATACCTTGCTCTGCACGGAACTTACGGTCTGATGTGGTTGATCAAGGATAGATTATATCCGGATCAACAGTGGGAAAAAGAAATATCGGTGGCTATGGGAATATTTACTTTTATCGTTCTCGGTTTATATTGGGCAGCCCCTTTTATTATTGTTAGTGGGAAGGTCACGGCTGCCGCCCCTTTAATATCCGCAGCCATAGCGATCAATATCATGGGGGTATTTCTCCATTACGGTAGCGATGCCCAAAAGTATTTTACCCTTAAATATAGGCAAGGATTGATCACCGAAGGTTTCTTTAGTCGTTGTCGTAATCCCAACTATTTAGGAGAGATTTTAATTTATCTCAGTTTTGCCCTGTTAGCCCAACATTGGCTCCCTTTTCTGATTTTGGGGGGATTCATCGCCGGGGTCTTCATTCCCAATATGCTTAAAAAAGACCGCTCCCTCTCCCGCTATCCTGAATTTGACGCTTACAAAGCGAAGTCTGGATTGCTATTACCCAAGCTATTAATAAACCCTAGGCGGGATGCTCACTAATCCCCTTAGATGTAAGCAAAGTTAAGGTCTTTCTCTTAAACCGCAGAGTGCGCTATTAAGTTTCATTTAGGGGGTATTAGACCGATGGAAGTGGAATAGTAGCATAGGGAAAGGTGCTAAACCGCAGGGAGCGGTTTAATTAATAATTTAGGATCTTCCCGCTTTGTATATGAGAACAAATACTCATTCACCCATTGCCATTAACGGCTATCAGTATCCGAGATGTTATATAACTCGTGGTCGGAACTGCTCTCCAAGGCTTTCAGTCCTTCCACACTGGCACTTTCTTAGGACGGTGGCAGTAATACAATCGGCCACCACCAGATTAGAAAAAGTGGCAGCAAAATAGCTGAAGGCATTTCAAAGTGCCAGCACCCACCCGACACCATACCAGGAAGTCCCTCATGAATCTTGAATAGGGATGGGGGTTGATGCTAGGCGTTGGACAAAAGCGAGATTATGGAAGAGATTATGGAAACTTGGACGCGATCGATTGACATCGAGGAGATAGCAAAACGCCATGGGTCTCCTTTATATATACTGAACCTCGGTCAGCTTCGTCGGAACCTGTCCCACTTTGTGGAGCTTGTGGGCAGTCCATCTCAGGTTGCTTACCCGGTAAAGGCTAATCCGTCGATGGCGATTCTGAATGAACTGGCATCCCTGGGATGCTCCGCAGACTGCTCTTCTAAATATGAAGTTGAGTTGGCCCTTTCTTGCGGATTCCCGTTAAATCGGATCACATACAACAGTCCGGCGCCCGACCGCCAGCTAATGGTAGATCTCCTCGATGGAGGCTCAACAGTAGTTGCTGACTCCCAAGCTATATTAGATGACCTTCAACATAAGCTTTATGGCAAGGATTGGAGTGGGAGCTTGCTGGTTCGGGTTAACCCAGAAAAACCGGTGGAATATTTCCACAATACTGATTGGCAGGATCTGGTTTCTCACGCCTCGCCCAACAGTAAGTTTGGCATCCCATCCGAGGAATTGCCAGATGCGCTGGCCAGTTGCCAACTACCTATAGCTGGCTTGCATATCCATATTGGTACTCAGATGGATAATGTATCGGCATTTAGTCATTCGATTCAGTTTATTCATCATTTGAAAAACTTAATCGAGGCCGGCTCGAATCATTGCATGAGAAAACTAAATCTTGGCGGTGGGCTTGGCATTGACTTCCATGACGGGCAACAGTTTCCAACCATCCCAGAGTACACAGAAGCATTAAAGAAACACTTGTTACCCGGTATTGAGTACATAGTCGAGCCTGGACACGCACTGGTTGGTAATGCCGTCGCCTTGTTGACTCGTATCCGCGAGCTTAAGCAGATGCGGGGCAGACGTTGGGCTATTGTTGATGTTGGCTCCGACCAGCTAATCAAGGTGACTCTCCTCTCATGGAGCCACCAAATTATCGATCGCAATCATCGCACCCTGCCTACTCAAGGGGACGATGCTATCGGAGGGCCACTTTGTTTTGCCGGCGATATATTGCTACCATCGACCAATTTAGAAGGCCAGAGTCCTGGAGATCCATTGTTAATCCAACACGCAGGGGCCTATTGCTATTCAGTAAGCAATCACTTTAATGGGTTTCACGGGCCCGGGCATATAACCATAGATGAAATGGGTCAAATAGAAACGGCTTACACTGCTGAGGACGTATTTGCCGATCACAACTTCTTGGGATTTTCCCTGCCGACGCGCCTCCCTTCGGAAGTGCCAGATCATGAAATTGATCTCGATATCATTGAGAGACTAAGCAGTGACTATCTCAAGCAGGGAGCATCTTCAGATGGCTACACATTTACCAGAGTCCAACTCATAGCGCCAAGAACCTTGCAGTTTATGGTGAAGGCGAAGAGTTCTTTAGGAGCGATATCGATCCCATTCGCCGCCCGCATCGCCTCGGATGCCACAATCATTTCAGCTTTGTATCTTGTCGGCAAACAGGCCAAAGATGTTTCTGTTTGGGGAACAAGAATATATATGAAGTCAGACACGATAATTCGTACCAGCCAGCCATTGAGACTGGTTGTATATATAGCACCCCAATCAAGCCTCCCTGTGGATAAGTATATTACTCACCTGTCTCACTGGGACCTGGGCAACGGGAAGTTTAAGGGATCGTTCCGATTCATCTTATAAAGTTCTTTTCGTTGCCTTGCTCACGATATTTACACAACCAGGCTGGCACTGTGTTTCTATGATGCCCTCAACTTTTAGCTATCACCTTGAGGGTGGGAGCTTTTTCTTGTTTTAGTGGCAGTTTGTCTTTTTCCCTAACGGTGATTGCTTCTTTGGTCTGTTGAGTTAGTTCATTAAACCTCTTGCATAATTAATTTTTGAGGGTTCAAAAACGGTAAGAATAAGGATTAAATTGCATAAAATCCTTAAATAGACCATTTAATTGATTATTGTTCATTCCTAATTCTCCTGACGACCGGCTACTGACTCCTAACCCTAACAACAATTTTTGATTTTTACCAGAGGTCTATTCTTCTGCGCTTTCTTTGACTACTGTTGAGGTTACTCCTGCCATAATTTTTGGATAATAAGAGTTATGGTCGGTCAAGCGTCAAAACATCAAGGCTTTTCCTTGATCCCAGTAATGTAAACTTTGATTAAGAGAAAGATTTCTAGCCCCGATCCGATGTTATATTAATAATTGAAGCTAAAGAAAAAAGCTTCCCTGACAGATCGACTGGCAAGGTTATAAAGGTCAAGTTCACAAAGGAGTAAACCCTGTTAAAGTTACATTCTGTCTCGATAACGACGATAACAGCGATCGACCTGAACGCTCATATTTCCTAGAGTAGAGAACAAGGGAGTTAGGCAATTGGAACTAGGGTTCAATGCTTCTCCAACCAGTCTCAAGTTGTGAGGGGAAATACCTGAGAATCGGTAAACTGATCGCTGTTATTGTTTGTCAACACAAGTAATTGATAATTGCAGTCGCTCTCCTTTGATGAGATAATAGAGAGTCTTCTGTTCAAAAGGATATCGATAGGATGCGACTCTCTCAACAGCTTTTTGTCACTCTCCGGGAAGATCCAGCCGAGGCGGAAATCCCTAGTCATAAATGCTTGATCCGTGCCGGTTACATTCGTCGCATCGGCAGCGGTATTTACGCCTATTTACCCCTGATGTGGCGGGTTTTGCAGAAAGTCTCCCAGATAGTCCGGGAAGAAATGAACAAAGCCGGTGCCCAAGAATGTTTACTTCCCCAACTGCAACCGGCGGAACTCTGGCAAGAATCAGGCCGTTGGGACACCTACACAAAAGCAGAAGGGATTATGTTTGCCCTGACGGACCGGCAAAAGCGGGAGTTAGGATTAGGACCGACTCACGAAGAAGTAATTACTGCCGTCGCTCGTGATTTAATTCGTTCCTATCGACAATTACCGGTTAATTTATATCAGATTCAAACTAAATTTCGAGATGAAATTCGCCCTCGTTTTGGTTTAATGCGGGGACGGGAATTTATTATGAAAGATGCCTATTCTTTCAATCTCGACGAGGAATGTTTAAAGAAAACCTATCAAGCGATGGATATAGCTTACCGCAATATTTTTCGCCGTTGTGGGTTAGCTTTTCGGGCAGTAGAAGCCGATTCTGGAGCGATTGGCGGTTCCGCATCCCAAGAATTTATGGTCTTAGCTGATGCTGGAGAAGATGAGGTTTTATTTACCGGCGATGAAAAGTATGCGGCTAATCTGGAAAAAGCCGTTTCTTTGCCGGCCGATAAAGTGGCTTCTCCCTTTAAAAAGTTTACTAAAAAAGAGACTCCTAACACCAACACGATCGAAAGTTTAGCTAAATTTCTCGATTGTTCCGCCACCGCTATCGTCAAAAATGTTCTCTACGAAGTGGTGTATGATAGCGGCATAACTGTTTTAGTTTTGGTGAGCATTCGCGGCGATCAAGAGGTTAACGAAGTTAAACTACAAAATGAATTAGTTAGACAGGCGGGCCGTTACAATGCTAAAACAATTTTGGCTTTAAAAATACCCGATGCTGCCGCTCAACAGCAATGGGCAACTAAACCTTTACCTTTAGGTTATATTGCTCCCGACTTAGAAGATAATTTGCTCAAAAAAGCCAGCGATATTGCTTCTAAATTTTTACGCATAGCAGACAACACGGTGACAGACTTAGAAAACTTTATCACCGGTGCTAATGAAACCGGGTTTCATGTAGTGGGGGCCAATTGGGGTAAAGATTTTATCTTACCGGAATTAATCGTCGATCTACGCAAAGCCCGGGTAGGCGATCGAGCTATTCACGATCCTAATCAAACCTTGCAAAGTGCTAGAGGAATTGAAGTCGGTCATATCTTCCAATTGGGTTATAAATATTCTCAAGCTATGAACGCTTTTTATACTAATGAAGCGGGAGAATCTACCCCCATTTGTATGGGTTGTTATGGTATAGGAGTATCGCGTTTAGCCCAGGCAGCCGTAGAACAATCCTACGATAAAGATGGCATTATTTGGCCCGTAGCTATTGCCCCCTATCAAGCGATTGTGGTTATTCCTAATTTAGCCGATGCCGAGCAGGTAAAAACCGCCGAAAGTTTATACAATGAGTTAAATCAAGCCGGCATTGAAACCCTGTTGGATGACCGGAATGAACGTGCGGGAGTTAAGTTCAAAGATGCGGATTTAATTGGGATTCCCTATCGCATTGTCACGGGTAAATCTCTCAAATCGGGTAAGGTGGAATTAGTCGAAAGAGCCGGTAAAAAAGCGTCAGAAGTAGCAATTAATGAGGTAGTTTCCTATTTAAAAACTGCTATTTCAAAGGCAGACGCTTCTGATTGAGTGATTAAATATACAGATAAGTTTTTTGAAAAGTGGAAAGGAGGCACTCGGCACATCCCCCCGCTTCCCTCTAGGGTGGGGACTTCCCGTGCCATATTTTGTTAACGCTTCATCGCTCGCGCCATATCCCGTTGATCCTGACGACGTTTCAAATCTTCGCGTTTATCGTGTAATTTCTTGCCTCTACCGAGGCCAATGCTGATTTTTACCCAACTACCTTTAAAATACATCTTTAAAGGCACAAGAGTTAAGCCTTTCTGTTCCACTTGACCGATGAGTTTGCTGATTTCCTTTTTGTGCATCAACAATTTTCTCGTCCGGCGCGGATCGTGATTAAAATATTCGCTACTCTGTTCGTAGGGGGAAATATGAACATTAATTAACACCGCTTCACCATTGCGGACTAAAACGTAACCATCCCGCAGGTTCACCTTACCGGCGCGCACAGATTTAACCTCTGTCCCCAGTAACTGCACCCCCGCTTCAAAAGTCTCTAAAATCTCGTAGAGATGGCGTGCTTGCCGGTTGTCACTGATAATTTTGATTTTGTCGTCTTGATTAGCCATATAGTCAAGTGAAAAGTGAAAAAGCTGTTGGGTGTTGGGGTGTTGGGGTGTTGGGGTGTTAGGGTGTTAGGGTGTTAGGGTGTTAGGGTGCTAGGGTGTTGGGGTGTTAGGGTGTTGGGGTTTTAGTTGAAATTCCCCATTTCCCCATTTCCCCACTTCCCCATTCCCCCATTTCCCCATTCCCCCATTCCCCCATTTCCCCATGCCCTATCTTACTCGCTCTTTTGCTCTCTCTGGACTGACTGCTTGCCGCTCTTTGGTAATCACCGGCCTTGTCAGGGGGAACCAGAAGGGGGAAAATGAGAGCAGTGTTAAATTTTTATGAAGTTTGGTTCTGTGGATAAAATTCGCACCGTTTCCGATAGTAAGCGTGATTTTTATACTCGCCACACCCGCCCCATCAATTCGGTGTATCGGCGCGTGGTTGAGGAATTATTAGTCGAGATGCACCTGCTCTCCGTTAATGTAGATTTCCATTATGATCCAATTTATGCCCTCGGTGTGGTTACTTCTTTCGAGAAGTTCATGGAAGGCTATCGTCCGGGGGAGGATAAACCGAATATTTTTAATGCTTTGTGCCAAGCGGTTAACGGTAATCCCGAAGTCTATCGTCGTGATGCCGAAAATATGATCGCTATTGCCAAAGAAACTAATATTGATTCCTTGCTCTCCCAACTGCAAAACCAGGCTCTAGGTGGTGACAATCAGTTGTCGGATAGTCTAGTTTCCCTGATCAACGCGCCTAAGTTTAAGTATAGTCGCCTGTTTGCCATCGGTCTCTATACTATTTTAGCGGAAGCACAACCGGACATGATCAAGGAAAAAGAAAAACGCGAACCAATTTTGCAAAAGTTCTCAGAAATTCTCCATCTCTCCGGCGAGAAACTGCAAAAAGACCTCGATGTTTATCGCGGTAATCTTGATAAAATGGATCAGCTGCTCAAGGTGATCGAAGATGCCCTAGAAGCAGAAAAGAAAAAACGTCAACAAAAAGAACAGGAAAAACAAACCACCCTGCAATAAAGGCTCTCAACCGGAAATTACCGCGTGCAGACAAGGGAATGGGGAACAGAAAAAGGATTAAATCGGCTCTCTTTCTTTACTGTTCCTTCTGACCTCGTTCTACAATTAGGATCGGCAACCCTTAATATTTATTTCCCGTGACTAACTCCTCCATCACCGCACCCGTAACCGATATTTTGGCAAAAGCGCGGTCAGGGGCAAATTTATCGGCAAAAGAAGCGATTATCTTGCTAGAAACTACCGATAACCGTTTAATTGCCCAGATTCGGGAAACGGCCGACTTTTTGCGTCGTCAACAGGTGGGAGATACCGTCACCTACGTGATCAATCGCAACATTAATTTTAGTAACATTTGCGAGCAGCATTGCAGTTTTTGTGCATTCAGACGCGATGAAAATGAAGAGGGGGCTTTCTGGCTTAATTTAGAGGAAATTATCGCTAAAGCGGCGGATGCTGTCCGTCGTGGGGCCACAGAAATTTGTATGCAGGGAGGATTAAACCCAAAAGCCAAGATTAAGGGTAATTCCTTAGACTATTACATCGAAATTGTTAAAAACCTGAAACAAGCTTTTCCCAACCTGCATTTACACGCTTTTTCGCCCCAAGAAGTCCAATTTATCGCTAGAGAAGACGGTTTAAGTTACGAAAAAGTTATCGCTTCCCTGCAAGAAGCAGGAGTCAATTCTCTACCGGGGACGGCTGCCGAGGTGTTAGTCGATGAGGTAAGACGGGTAATTTGTCCAGAAAAAATCGATGCTGCCACTTGGTTAGAAATAGTCGGTACTGCCCATCGCTTAGGATTACATACCACCAGTACCATGCTCTGCGGTCATATTGAAACCCCTAGCCAACAGGTGCAGCACCTTGAAAAAATTAGAAAACAGCAAGAAATCGCCCTAGAAAATAATTATCCAGCTAAAATCACCGAATTTATTTTATTGCCTTTTGTGGGACAATCAGCCCCCAAACCCCTGAGAAATCGAGTCGGACGAGATCAACCAATTTTAGCCGATACATTAAAATTAACGGCAGTGGCGCGGATTTATCTGGGCAATAGCATTAAAAATCATCAACCCAGTTGGGTAAAATTGGGCTTACAGGGGGCGACAGAAGCCTTAAACTGGGGTTGCAACGATCTCGGTGGCACTCTCATGGAAGAACATATTACCACTATGGCCGGGGCCGTGGGCGGTACTTGTTTGACCGTCGAGGAATTAGCAACGGCGATTAAATCCCTCGATCGCCCCGCCCGTCAACGGGATACAATCTATTAACTAGGGTTGGCTGAATAAATGTGAAATATAGGCAAGGTAAGGGTTTTGTGGCTTTTCTTGCGAAACGGGTGCAAGGTTTTGAGAGAATCGTGCTTCAAAACCTTGCCTCTTTATCGGCGATCGCGTCCTGTAGGGGCGAAGCATTCGGGCAATAACCTATCGCTGAAACCGTAGATTTCCTATCCGAATGCTTCGCCCCTACTTTTTCAGCAGACCCTAAGTAGGGTTTGCTGAAAGAGTTTTTGTAGCTTAATCAAGCCCAACAATCTCCCCCTTGCCGGCAATCACTTCGCCGATTTGGTAGGCATTAATCCCAGAGGATTGTAGTTGATTAATAGTCAATTGCGCCAGATCCGATGGGACAATGATCACAAAACCGATACCCATATTAAAAGTATTAAACATGGCTTCGGAATTAACCGATCCCATCTGGGCTAACCAGTGAAAAATCGGCAAAATTGGCCAACTTTCGCGGTAAATCTGCACAGAATGCCCTTTACCTAAGCAGCGGGGCAAATTTTCCGGGATGCCACCCCCGGTAATGTGGGCCATGGCGTGAATATCTAACCCAGAGCGCAGCAGTTCCAGCACAGGTTTAACATAAAGTCTAGTGGGAGTTAACAAAACTTCACCTAAGCTAGAGCCGGTCAAAATTTCGGGGCAATCTTGCCAATTTAAGCCCTGGGTGTCGATAATCTTACGAACAAGACTAAAACCGTTACTGTGAACCCCACTACTGGCTAAACCGATAGCCACATCGCCGATTTGCACCTTACTGCCGTCGAGTAATTGACTTTTTTCGACAATACCGACGCAAAAACCCGCTAAATCGTACTCTCCGGCCGAATAAAAACCCGGCATCTCCGCCGTTTCCCCTCCCAAAAGAGTACAACCACTATCACGACAGGCCCTAGCGATTCCCGATACCACCGCCGCTAACTGTGACGCTTCCAGTTTACCAGTGGCGAGATAATCCAAGAAAAATAAAGGTTCAGCCCCAGAGGTTAAGACATCGTTGACGCACATGGCCACGAGGTCAATTCCCACCGTATCATGGCAATTGAGACTATGGGCAATTTTCAGCTTGGTTCCTACGCCATCAGTTCCCGATACTAACACCGGTTGCCGATAACCGGAAGGTAACTGAAAATAGCCGCCAAAACCGCCTAAACCGCCGATAACTTCAGGACGGAAGGTACTTTCCACATTTTGGCGAATTTTCTCGACAAAAGCGCGTCCCGCTTCCACATCCACGCCCGCTTCTTTATAATCCATGCCCAATTGACCGATTGTATCTCTCAAATTTTACCCAGATTTCGGTCCCATGGGAATTATAAATTGTGAATTATGAATTATGAATTGGGAAGTGGGGAGGAAAGGGTGCGTGAGACGGCCAAAATTGCTGCTTTGACTCGAGGGTGACAATCCGTTGTAACGCAGCACCTATCATCGACTCATCGACTAAGTAGCCGGTTACAATTAAAGATAAAATGCAAAGAATCAGAAGTCTGCGCCACTATCTAACAATTAATTGAGATTACTTAATTAGGAGTTTAGCAAAATGTCTAACGAAACGGTCACTTATTCCCTTGAGGCTGTCTTGACAAGGATTGAGGGGAAAATCGACTTTTTACAAAGAGATGTCAACGAGCGTTTAAACAAGCTAGAGATAGGACAATCAGAATTAAGAGGGGACATTAAAGCTTTAGATGAGCGACTAACCGCAGAAATTAAAGGGTTAACTGCAAGAGTCGCTTATCAGGAGTTTACCAATCGGGGGATTCTGATAGCTTTGGTTGTTGCCATTTTAGGAGGAGCGGCCAAAATTTTTGGTTTTCTCCCCAATCCTTTACAGCGATCGCATAATGTTTGCAGAAATTAACGCCCAATTGAAACGGCTAAAAAATTAAACTACTTGATCGAATGTCTTTTCTGTCAATCTTCTTGGGGATATTTTTCCCAAAGATCCGTGATTTGGCGAAGACTTTGGAAGTTGCCATTACCGAGGATCAAATGATCTAGGAGAGGAATGGCTAAATAGGTAGCCCCCTGTAATAATTGTTCTGTGAGTAAAATATCGTCTTGACTAGGCACAAGTGACCCGGTGGGGTGATTATGGGCGATAATTAACTTAGTAGCTGATTGTTTAACCACTTCTCGAAAGATTTCTCGCGGATGTACCAGTGTTTCCGTGGCTGTGCCGATAGTAATCACTTTGAGTGCGATTAACTGATTTTTGACATCGAGTAAAATAACGGCGAAACGTTCCTGAGACTGATACATTAGTTCGTGGCCAAGGATAGCGGCAGCGGTATCAGGACTATCGATGACCATTTTTTCCGTCGGTCGTCGTTGAAAAGCTCGTTTTCCCAATTCGATCGCCGCTAGAATAGTAGTGGCCTTAGCCGGTCCAATGCCATGAATAGCGGTTAATTCCTGGGGGTGAATATCCCTCAAAACGTCCAAAGGATCCCGACGATATTTACTCAATTCGTTGAGAATATGCTGTCCTAAACCCACCGCCGAGAGTTTGCCTTTACCTTGACCTGTAGCCAGTAAAATCGCTAATAATTCGGCGTTACTGAGGTTTTTCGCCCCGACACTGATTAAACGTTCCCTTGGTCTTTCACTGACGGGAATATCGGCAATTCTTAAGCTGTAGGTCATGGAAGTGGCAAGCTACCGCGATAAAATTCCATCATAATCGCAATTTTAGTCAGTGCCTAGAGGGATTTGGCCGGTTCAGGGGGAAAAATTCTCCTCACTGATAGCGAATTCCCGCATCTTCGAGGCGCTGTAAAGCTTCCCCTAATCGCGGGATATCGGCAATTAAACTGACGCGCACATAACCTTCCCCTCCCTCTCCAAAAGCATTGCCCGGAGTGACAACAACACCAGTTTTTTGCAGGACACTGAGGGCAAAATCCGTGGAAGTCATACCGACGCTACAGGGGACCCAGAGATACATTGTCGCCTTAGAGGGGGGAATATCCCAACCTAATTGTCCCAAACCTTTGATTAAAAAATCTCGTCGCTGCCGGTATCTTTCCTGTACTTGTTTGACGTATTCATCCGGCAGTTGTAGGGCGGTTTCGGCCGCTTTTTGGATAACGGAAAAGATGCCATAATCGAGATTGGTTTTCAGGGTGCGTAACCCTTGAATAATATCGGAATTGCCCACGACAAAACCGACGCGCCACCCGGCCATATTATAGGTTTTCGAGAGGGTATGAAATTCGACACTAATCTCTTTTGCCCCCGGAATTTCTAATAAACTGGTGGGCTGATAACCATCAAAACTCAATTCAGCATAACAGAGATCGTGGACGAGCATAATCTCATAGTGCCGGGCCCAAGCAACGATTCTTTCAAAAAATTCCCGGGGGGCAATGGCGGCGGTGGGGTTACTGGGATAGTTAAAATAGAGGATTTTCGCCTGTTTAGCCACATCTTCGGGGATAGAATCGATATCTATCAGCCAATCCTGTTCCGCTTTTAAAATGATCGGGTATAGCGTCGCCCCGGCAATCAAGGGACCGCGAAAATGGGCGGGATAGGCGGGACTGGGAACTAAGACCACATCGCCGGGGTTAACATAAGCTAGGGCGAGGTGAGATAGGCCCTCTTTGGAACCGAGCAGGGGTAAAGCTTCGTTATCGGGATTGAGTTCCACACCATAAGAGCGATAATACCACTTAGCGATCGCTTCTCGGAAACTGGCGGTTCCTTCAAAGGGTGGATAACCGTGAAATTGGGGGGTTTCAAAAGCTTGAATGGCCGCTTCGATAACTGGACGCGGGGCAGCACCGTCCGGATTGCCCATACCTAAATCGATTAAATCTAGTCCTTCTTTGCGGGCTAAGGCTTTTAATTCATCCAAGCGGGCGAAAACGTAGGGGGGTAAGGCACTTAATCGCTTGGCGCGGCTATTCGTCCAATTTACACTCATTACTTCTTGGCTTACTGATCGAGGTAATCTACCATTATGGCACGAGTGTATGGCTAATTTAGCAGTTAAGCTGTTCGTAATTTAAATTGCTTGTTGAGACGAGGCAAGAGGCAAGAGGCAAGAGGCAAAAGGATAATTTTCCCTTTAACCTCTCGCTTTTTCCCTACATTTGCCGAAAATTTTTTGATTTATGCAAGAGAGCTTTTTTACTGCTTCAGTATGACTGGAATTGCCCGACATCGGAGATGGGGAGCCAAACTAAGGTAATCTGATTAACAGAGGCCCAAAATTACTGATTAGCCCCAGCATTACCCCCATTCTTCTGGATTATCGGCCGGTAAGTCCTGACTCCTCACTCCTCAATTCTTTTGTCAAATATGACTGCGATTGCTGTTCAGATAACTTCTATTTTACCCCCCGACACGACGGTTATTGCCTGGCCACAAGTGCCAAAAGAGGAACAAGAAAGATTATCAAGGGCAATTAGGGGCAAAAGTCCTGAAATTATAGTCTATCCCGCTAATACGGCCGCTTTAGCCTCTCTGGTGCGTTTTGCCAACGAAAATCGTCTGTCTTTATTGGCCTACGGTCAAGGCAGTAAATTAGATTGGGGTGGATTAGTCGAGTCGCCGGATATTTTAGTCAGTACCCAAAATCTCAACCGGATTATTGACCACGCTAGGGGAGATTTAACTATAACCGTGGAAGCTGGGCTTAAACTAGCAGATTTACAGGCTTTTTTAGCTCCTAGCGGTCAATTTATTCCTCTTGATCCCAGTTTCGCCCATAATGCCACGATTGGCGGTATTATGGCCACGGCCGATGCGGGAACATGGCGGCAAAGATACGGTGGAGTCCGGGATCTGATCCTAGGATTCTCCTTTATCCGTCACGATGGCGAGATTGCTAAAGCCGGAGGGCGTGTGGTGAAAAACGTGGCGGGATACGACATGATGAAGCTATTTACGGGTTCCTACGGCACTTTAGGGATTATCGATCAAATTACCCTGCGACTCTATCCCGAAACCCCTAACTCAGAAACCCTGATAATTAGAGGAAATAGCGAAAATATTAGCAAATTAAGTCAAGTTATTCGGCAATCGTCCTTAACTCCCACCGTGGCTGAATGTTTAAACCCAGGGATGACGCAAGCACTAGGATTAGGGGAAAAAGTCGCTTTACTGCTGCGTTTTCAAAGCATTCCCGAAAGTATTAGCGAACAATCGCAACAGGTGAGTTATTTAGGACAACAGTTAGATTGTCAGACTAATTATTATCGGGATGAGGAAGAAATTTCTCTATGGCAAAGATACCGAAAAACAATGGATAATTATGACCAAGAGGGCAATTTTTTCGGCAAAATAGGATTATTACCCAGCAATTTAGCTCTAGTGATCGACCAAATTAACGGACTAGCCTCGATTAATATTAGTAGCGGCGTGGGTAAAGTTATCTTAAAATCGGAGGAAAATCTTGACAAAATTCGCTCTTTATGCCATGGCAATCAGGGTTATTTAACGGTGTTAACCGCACCTCCATCCCTAAAAGAAAAAATTGAACCTTGGGGTTATACAGGTAACGCAATTACCATGATGAAAACCATAAAAACTAAATTCGATCCTCAAGGTATTTTTAGTCCTGAACGCTTTCTTAACAAAATCTAATTAAAAATTATGCAAACCTCCGAACATTCCCTTAACTTTCAAGAATTAATCGACCAAAAAAGTCAAGGATTTGACCCCAAGAATCCCCCTGCCCAAGAATTAATCGATAGTTGTGTTCACTGTGGTTTTTGTCTATCTACCTGTCCCAGTTATCGAGTCATTGGCAAAGAAATGGACTCCCCCCGGGGCAGAATTTATCTGATGAATGCCATCAATAAAGGGGAAGCGGTTTTAGACGAAACCACTAGCCAACATTTTGATACTTGTTTAGGCTGTTTAGCCTGTGTTAGTACCTGTCCATCGGGAGTACAATACGATCAATTAATCGCCGCAGTTCGTCCGCAAGTGGAACGCAATCAACCCCGCAGTTTTAAAGATAAAATTATTCGTTTTCTCATTTTTAATCTCTTTCCCTATCCCGTCCGTCTCAAATTATTTTTACCTTTCCTCTGGTTATATCAAACCCTGGGATTACAAACCCTAGTCAGGAAATCGGGTATCTTAAAAATGCTCTTTCCCCGTCTAGCGGCCATGGAATCGATTCTACCCCAAATTACTCTAAATTCTCTGTTTAAAAACTATGCCGATGTTATTCCCTCCCAAACGGAAAAACGCTATCGGGTGGGAGTAGTTTTAGGTTGTGTGCAGCGCCTCTTTTTCTCGCCGGTAAATGAAGCAACAGTGCGGGTTTTAACTGCCAATGGTTGTGAAGTGGTTATCCCAAAAACCCAGGGATGTTGTGCCGCTTTACCCGCACACCAAGGACAGGAAAAACAAGCACAAAGTTTAGCCAGACAAATGATAGATAGTTTCGCAGCAACCGAGGTTGATTATATTATTATCAATGCGGCGGGTTGTGGTCATACTCTCAAGGAATATCATCATATTTTAGCCGATGATCCTGAATACAAAGATAAGGCTAAGGAGTTTGTGGCTAAAGTACGCGATGCTCAAGAATTTTTAGCCGCAGTGGGGTTAACTGCTGATTTATCGCCGATTACCGAGACAGAATTAACCCTAGTTTATCAAGATGCCTGTCATCTTTTACACGGACAAAAAATCTCGGTGCAGCCACGGCAATTATTGCAAAAAATCCCCAATATTAACTTAAAAGAACCTATCGATGCGGCCCTGTGTTGTGGTAGTGCCGGAGTTTATAATATGCTACAGCCAGATACTGCCGATCAATTAGGTCAGCAGAAAGTACGCAATTTATTAAATACTGGGGCCGCGGTGATTGCTTCTCCTAATCCGGGTTGTTCCCTACAAATTAAAAAACATCTACAATTACAGGGCAAAGATACACCCGTTATCCATCCTATCGAATTATTAGATTATGCGATTCGCGGGCTGAAAATTGGCTAACTCCGACCATTTAAGCTGTGTTAGTGGTGTCAGGGAAGCAAAAGAAAACTCCACAGACAAAGACCTTGTAATGATAAAATCGACAATGGCGACAGCTTGGCCATTAGTATTTTTTGCGTCGGACTAGCAGGAGATAAAAGCGTGACCTTTAAGATTGGTTTACTCGGTTTCGGGGTTGTGGGGACGGGAACAGCGAAAATCCTCCTCGATCCTTTTGGTCGTCATCCCGTACTCAAAGAGATTACCATTGGACGAGTGGGAGTTAGATCCCTAGATAAACCGAGAGAAATCGAGCTTTCTCCCCAGCTGTTGACCACTGACCTAGAATCGATCGTTACTGACCCCGAAATTGATATTATTGTCGAATTATTGGGTGGTTTGGAACCGGCGCGCTCTTTAATTCTCCAGGCAATCGCATCGGGAAAGCACGTTGTTACGGCAAATAAAGCAGTTATTGCCCGTTTTAGCGATGAAATCTACGCCAAGGCCAACGAAAAAGGGGTTTATGTCCTCCTAGAAGCGGCCGTGGGTGGTGGAATTCCCGTCATTAAACCCTTGAAACAATCCCTCGGAGCTAATCGCATCAGCAGCATTATGGGAATTGTCAACGGCACAACTAACTATATTCTCACGGAAATGAGCCAAAAAGGGGCAGATTTTAGTGAAGTTCTGGCCAAAGCTCAGGAATTAGGCTATGCAGAAGCGGATCCCACTGCGGACGTGGATGGATTCGACGCGGCCGATAAAATCGCTATTTTAGCTTCTTTGGGTTTTGGAGGTCGGGTAAAACGGGAAGATGTTTACTGTGAAGGTATCCGGCAAGTTAGCGCCGTCGATATCGCCTACGCTGATAGACTGGGATTTGTGATTAAATTATTAGCGATTGCGAAAGACACGGTTAAGGAAGATGCCGATACTTTAGAGTTGCGGGTTCATCCAACCCTAGTCCCGAAAACCCATCCCCTCGCTAATGCTAACGGAGTCTATAACGCTATTCTGGTCGAGGGGGAACCCCTGGGACAAGTGATGTTTTATGGACCGGGTGCCGGTAGCGGACCGACGGCCAGCGCGGTAGTATCGGATGTGATGAATATCGTCGGAATTTTAAAAAGTAGTGGCAAAACCAAGGAACTTGACCCGCTTTTAAGCTGTGTTCACCAGCATTATTGTCAAATCGCTCCGATGGAGGATTTATCGACCCGTTTTTATGCTCGTTTTCTCTGTCGCGATGTGCCGGGGGTAATCGGTCATTTAGGTATGGCCTTCGGTGACCATGGGGTTAGTCTAGAATCCGTGGTACAAATTGGTATTAGGGGTGATTTAGCCGAAATTGTCGTTGTCACCCACGATGTGCGCGAGGGCAATTTCCGCAACGCTTTAGTGGCAATAGAGTCTTTAGAAGCTATTGACAGTATTCCCAGTATTCTCCGGGTTTTGTAATTAAGAAATCGGTTTTTTTATGGTCATGGGTCGGAGAATCAGAAGCGAGAAAAGTTGGCTAAGTTTGACTAGCACAATTTTGTTTTTTTGTCTAGGTTTTTTGGGCTTAAATCAAAAATTAATTTTTGCCCAAGGGTCTGATAATGTTTGTCCCCCACCGATTTTATCAAGGTTACAACGCCATAGAATCCAAGCGGGAGAAACGATCGCCTCCATCGCCGAAAAATACGCTCTTATCCCGGCAACGATAATTAAACTCAATCCGACTATTCTCAAAAATGGTTTGGCCCCGGTCGGGAAAGAAATCTTTATTCCCCCGATGAACGGCATTCGCATCGAAGCACCCAAGGGTTCCACTTGGCGCGATTTAGAAGCGGCCTATGGTATTCGTGCCGATATACTCTTTGAGCTTAACGGTTGTGGTCGCCGGCCGACAATAGTTTTTATCCCCGGCACCAATTGGTCCGCCGCCAGCAAGCGATCGGATTATACTGGATTAAGTTCTTATCCCTTACCCTTTGCCAGCACTGTCGGATTAGCCTACGGTTGGCAAAAAAGCCCCACGGAACAGAAAAATCTTTTTCATAGTGGTATTGATCTTCTCGCAAATGTTGGTACACCTGTTCTAGCCGCCGAGGATGGTCTAGTGATTTATGTGGGTCAGGAAGGGGCCTATGGTAATTTGGTAGTAATTAATCATTTAGGTCGTCGGCAGACCCGTTATGCTCATTTAAGCAGGGTTACAGTGAGAATTGACCAACGGGTACGAGCAGGAGACGTTATCGGTGCGGTTGGGACCACGGGACAACCGGATATTATTCCCCCCCATCTTCATTTTGAGGTGCGCTTAGATACTCCCGTCGGTTGGACAGCGCAGGATCCGGCTTTGCATTTGCCCCAAATTGGCCCGCAATCAAGTCAAAAGTAAACGGTTAAGTGGGATTAAGTAGTTGGACAAAAGTAAAGTTAACTGTGGGGTAAGGAGTCAGGAGTCAGGATTCAGTAGCCGGTCGTTTCAGGCTTTGTTGCCCTCTTTTTTTGTACCAGTTTGTGTACTGAATAATGATAATACAAGGTTTTTGGCTCTCTTATTCTTTGTATGATAAGTTTAACTTATATAGTAGCGATCAGTCTTTGTGTCCTTTGTGTCTCTGTGGTTCTTTCCACTCACTGCCCCAAGACTGTATCTTAGACTACATTTTACCCACCAAACCTAAGAGAGCCAAAAATCCCCCTCTTTGGGGAGAAGGGGAAAAGCCAACCCAAGATTAACCCTGCACCATCACCGAGGCAGCGGCAGCCACACCGGCGCCGGGGGTGACACCTTCGACACCTAACTCGATTAAAGTCGCTTCAATGGCAGCGATAACCGTGAGGATATCCCTCTCACTGGCAAAACCTAAATGACCGATACGGAAGATTTTACCCTTGAGATGATCCTGACCACCAGCGAGAGCGATGTCGAACTTTTTATTGAGAGTCGAACGAATTTTTTCCGCATCCACCAGAGTGGGGGCCACCGCAGTAATCGCCGTGGAAGCCCAGGAATCCGCCGCGTAGAGGGGCAAATTCAGGGCGCGCATACCGGCCCGCGTCATCTTCGTTAAGCGTTGGTGACGGGCGAAAATTGCCGCTAATCCCTCTCTTCTCATCATTTGCAGAGAAGCTTGTAAACCGTACATCAGGTTAACTGGAGGGGTAAAGGGGGAACTATCCTCATCGGTGGCTTTTTTGTATTTGCCCAAATCTAGATAAAAACGGGGTAGTTTGGCGGTTTCGTAGGCTTTCCAAGCTTTTTGGCTCACGGAAACAAAACCTAAACCGGGAGGAATCATATAACCTTTCTGGGAACCAGAACCGACCACATCTAAACCCCATTCATCGATGGGAATATGATAGGCTCCTAAACTGGTGACAGCATCGACGATGATTAAAGCTTCCCCGTGGTCTTTTACCGCTTTGTTAATGCTTTCCAAGTCATTGAGGACCCCAGTGGAAGTTTCCGAATGGGTGATAATTACCGCTTTGATGGCTTTTTCCTTGTCTTCGGTCAGTTTAGCGGTGAATGCTTCTGGATCTAGGGGTTTACCCCATTCTGCCTTAACTAAATCCACATTTAAGCCGTAGGCTTTCGCCACTTTCGCCCAACGTTCCCCAAATTTACCATTATCCCCCACCAAAACTCGATCGCCGGGGCTGAGAAAATTAATAATTCCCGCTTCCATGACACCGGTTCCCGAAGCGGTTAGCATTAAGACATCGCCACTGGTTTGATGCAACCATTTGAGATTTTCGGTTAATTCGGCGATTACCTTGCTAAAAGCACCCGTCCGATGACCGATGGGTGCTTTAGCCATAGCCAATAATACCGCTTCCGGCACTGGTGTGGGGCCGGGAATCATCAACATATTTTTATTTTCCATGGTTCGTCCTCTCTCGTTGGGCCATATTTAACAAAGATAAAAAACCAAATCTCGATCGCATCAATTCTGAGGGGATGATTTAAGATTCGGCAAACTCTGATTATATCCCGGCAGATAGCCTTGTCAGTTATCAGTGATCAGTAGTCGGGAATCAGGATTCAGGAGATAGGGTGATAGGGTTTTGGGGTGATAGGGTGATGAGACAGCTTCCCCATCTCCCCAATTCCCCACTTCATAATTCATAATTTATAATTCATAATTCCCTCTCCCCACTTCCTAACTCCTATTCCCGATTTTCAAAGAGTTTCTGGATACCTGCGGCAGGATCGGGCAGTTTTACCAAAGATTCGCCGATTAGAACCGCATTTGCTCCCGCTTGCTTCACTTTAGCCAGATCTGTTGCTGTGTGTAATCCCGATTCGCTGACGCTCAGAATACCTTTTTCTCGCACCTTTTCGCCCCTGGCTTCTAGTAATTGGCGAGTATTGTCTAAATCGACTGTAAATGTCTCTAAATTGCGGTTATTAATGCCGATTAGTTCGATTCCCTCAATGGCTAACACTCGATCGAATTCGGCCAGACTATGCACCTCTACCAAAGCTGTCATCCCTAAACCCTTGACAATTTTGACAAAATATGCTAGGTCTTGATCGCTTAAAATAGCGGCAATTAAAAGGACAGCATCGGCTCCTTTAGAGCGAGCGTAGTAGATTTGATAGGGATAAAGGATAAATTCCTTGCATAATAGGGGTAAAGATACCGCTTGCCGGACGAGGGTAAGATTTTCGTAACTACCTTGAAAAAACTTACTATCGGTTAAAACCGATAAACAAGTGGCTCCTCCCTGTTCATAGGTACGGGCGATCGCTACAGGATCAAAATCTTCGCGGATAACTCCCTTGCTAGGAGAAGCTTTTTTGACTTCGGCAATCAAAGCGGGTTGGGTTTTACCCTGTTTTAAGGCAGCTAAAAAGTCGCAAGGTGGCGCAGTATTAGCTATTTTTTTGCGTAATTCCAATAAAGGCAACCTTTCGCGCAATTTATCGACTTCGATCTCCTTATGCCAAACGATTTCTTCTAAAATATTTTGTGGTTGTGCCTCCGGCACTTTCACCACATAACTCAAACTCTCAACTTTGACGGCAGGATTGGGGTGTTTTCTTCGGATCTGCATTTTTTCACTGTCCAGAGTGTGAACAGTGATTAGTTTAACAGTGATTAGTTATCGGTAATTGAGATAGAGACGCAGTTAACCACGTCTCTACAGATATTTATCTATAACTTTTGTGGACATTCCCAGTCTTCACCTAAAGGCTATTGCATAGCTTCGATCGAACGTTCTAAGATTTGATCTTGACGTTTTCCTTCTTCTTGGCGATTTTCAGTTAACAAAACCCGCGCTTTCGCAGTTTCTGCCTCTCCTTCCCCCAAAAGCTCCCCTGTACGAGTTAAGACATTTTCTTCGAGCATTCCTTCTGCTTGTCGTTCTTGGGTTAGATTGAGACGCGCTTTTTCTTCAATATTCATAAATTTATCCTTGCCACAGGTGCGATCGACTTCTACCTTTAGTCTGACACAAATTTAGTATTCCGTATTATTAACTACAGAAAAATTTAGAATCTTACTGGCGAAACTGAGATTTAGGTATTTGTTCTCATTCCTTAAATGGACAGGGATCGATCGACCTCAAGCTATACAATAAAACCTATGGAACAATTCCCCAGCTTAATCAAGCTTGTATATCGGGGTAATAAGTAGGGAGGCACAATTATTTGTAGGATGGGTTAGCGGTAGCGTAACATAATCGGGCGTTGGGTTTCATGCTTCAACCCAACCTACGTTCATCTTATATTTAATTCCACCCACCCACTTAATTATCGATTGCCTAAACCAAGAGATTTCTTGACAGTATCCGATTCTATCGTAATATCCTATTTGCAGAGCTTATGACCAAAGGTAATTTAAACGATCTCATCCGTACAGAAGCTAATAAAGAGGTAGAATCCCAAACCTCTCCTTCTCCCAAACGTTCTAAGGAAACAAACGCCACCCTACAGGCAAAAATTAACGACTTGACGGCAGAGTTAGAAAAAACCGAGAAAAATGGGCAAACTCTCCAAGAAAAAGTTATTTCTCTGGAAAAAGAACTTAAAGAACAGCTGGAACTCTCTGTCAGGTTACAGCAGTTACAACAACAGACCGAGCAGTTAGAATCTGTCCTCTCGGAAAAAAACACTTTGGTGGCAAAATTATCGAGTCAATTAAGTCAATCCCAGACGGAATTAACCGAGAAAAAACAGTTAATTGAAAAACTATCGAGTCAATTAAGTCAATCCCAGACGGAATTAACCGAGAAAAAACAGTTAATTGAAAAATTATCGAGTCAATTAAGTCAATCCCAGACGGAATTAACCGAGAAAAAACAGTTAATTGAAAAATTATATAATCAAATTAAAACCCTAGAAAATAGTCCCACTCCCACCCCTGAACCGTCGCCAATTACCAAACCTGCGCCGAAGAAACCCAGTCTTTATAACTTTGAAATGGCAACTTTGGCCCGTTATATTGCCCCCAATCCTACCCCGACAGAGTTAACGGATTCCGAAATCGGTTGGTTCGATTAATTATGGTTAGTAAAAATCAAGAACAACAACATCCACAGGAAAGACTCGATCGCCCGATTGTTGATCAGCTGCTGCAATCAGAACCCAATGATTTAAACTTAGCTGAATGCGCTCGTTTACGCATACGTTATCAAAACTTTCCGGGGGCAAGAGAAATCCAAAGAGATTTAGATTTAATCCTAGAAAAATGGCAGTTAGATGAAGCTAGTTTATGGGCAAAAACTCGACAACTGCACAGTCACGGACAAGTGTATCAAATTCGCCAAAGCGAGGAGCAACAGGATTGGAGTTAAATTAAGCTATAGGGTTGAAAAAAACACTTGTTCCCTTTCACCTTATCTCAGAAAATAATATTATTGTAGGGGCGAATTGCCTTCGCCCTCTTTTAATAACTGCTGTTGCTCACCTATAGGTGAGAGAACGTCACAAATAGGAGATGCACCAAAAATAAAACCTATAATTTGATTTTATCTAACAATCTCTGAAACGGATTTTTTGGTTTGCTTGCTGGCGGATCTGCGGGGGGATTAGGATCATCTAGATAACGATAATATTTCCAGATATCCCAGTAGGGACATCCCGGTTCAATATGAATTCCTGCCCAATGTAAATATTTTAAGGGCTGATTTAATCTCGGATCGATTAAGATATTCCCCTGAGATTGAAAATGAGAACTTCCCGCCCAATTTCCCGCTTGACAACCCGGGGCGCGGATAATATTAAACCGATTGGGAACTCGTTTGAGAATGGTATAATTAATAATCGGTTGATCGGAGGTTTTTTGAGAAAAATCAAAATATTCTGGATGAGCGGCACATTCTTGAAAAGCACCATATAATTCCTGTTCTGAGAACAGATTCTTTTTACTAGCCCAAAAACCACCGTTAAACATTCCAGTTAGATCATTTTCTGTGAAGATTGCTTGTTCTAAAACAATCGGATTAAAGACATCAGCAATACCTTTTTTGTGTTGGTAATCACAGCAGAGAAAATCGTAGGTATCGAGAAAATTTAGATTATCTATTATTTTTTCAAAAACTACGATATCGGTATCGATATAAAGAAATTGATCTAATTCTCCAAACCAACACACCTGCTTGCGAAATTGATTGGGACGAGCAAAGAATTTTTCTCCGAAAATATCATAAATTTTCTGTGCCAATTCTTCCACTAATTGCAGATCGGGATAGAGAATAACGCCATATTTTTCTGCCAATAAATCGGCAATTTTTTGATAATTATTGTCGTAGGGAATCAAGATGACGGGAGAATCGGGATCGTACAAACGAATACTATTCATTAATGCGATCGCCTGCTCGATAACTCGGTCATTAGCGGTAATGTAAATTCCTCGCTTCATAAATATCCTCGGGGTAAGAGTTAGAAATAATTATATAGCAGTTATCTTAATGGTGAAGTAGAAAGTTTTCTTTTTGGGGAGTCAGCCATCAGCTTTTTTCTCCCGATATCCCTGTTCACTGATAACTGCTCACTGCTCACTGCTCACTGATAACTGAATAGTCGATCGATCTTTCTCTGTCAAAAAGTTGATGCGTTTACTTAAACAGTTTTTTCTTAAGTTTAGCCAGAGAACTCTGCATCCATAATTTTTTAAGTCGCAGGGGTTCTAAACCTTCTATATCAGCCGGATAGCGTTTTTTAATATCAAAGAAATCATTAATTTCTCTTAAAATTGTTTCAAAACGTGGTAGTAATTTTTCAGGATGATAATCATCGATAAAATTAGCCGGTAAAGAATTAACGGGAAAATTACGGGCATAATTAAGAATACGTTCCAGATCGTATTGAGTGGAATAAGCCCCGATTTTTTGACAATTAAAACCGGGATCGAGATAATCGGCTAGGGCGCTATTAACGCTAGAAAATACCGTACAACCACAGGCTAAAGCTTCTAGGGGTGGTAAGCCAAAACCCTCCGTTAAACCGTTTACAGCCCAATATTCAGCCGAATCGTAGAGATAAACCCGACTGCGATTGAATAATCCCACTAAATCCTCTACATAGCTATCTAAAACCTTAACGCGACAGTGGGGACGGAGGGCGGGAACTAGACGATTGAGAAGATACTTTGAGGATTTGCGCCCCTGTACTAGGACATCGATATCCCTTTGTAAGCCTAAATTGAGAAATTCTGAGCCAATTTGATTAGGAAGATAGTAAATCAAAGCATTAGGGGCTTTTTCTCCCCAATAACCCATAGTATTACGGCTAACGGTGATAATTGGTATGCCGGAGGGTAAACGGAAGCCGTAACCTGTACTATGGGCATGATAGATGATATTCTGCGATCGCAATTTTTGCACCAGTTTAGGAAGATCAAAACCCCAGCTAACCACAAAAATACTGTCATCTGAGTTTATTTTCGCGAGTATATCCTCTAAAAAAGGATAATTTAACTCTTTTTGACGATAAGTCACAATCTGGGCGGTACAAATTTGACTAGCCAAATTGACGGTTTTCATTTCTGCCCACAGTCCACCCCCACCAAAAGGAGAAGTAGTACCGGGCAAAAGAAAATAGAGGTTTCTCATCAGGATAATAGAAGTTTTGGTTAAGCGATAGTTTGGAGACTTGGCTATTCTATACTTAATTATTAAGGTGTGGGGTATCTAAAGGCAATAGTTGATCGAGCATAAGTGTAATTACTACTAAATAAATTTTTTAGCCTTGAGTCGGCTATCAAGAGACTTAGCTAGTTAATTACAAATTCTGCTAATTAATAAATATTAATAAACCGCAACCAGCTAGATAACTGGAATTTCACGGGCAAGCCATTAGGGAGCATCTCACCTTTGCAATGAGCATAAATACTTAGTGGAAAAATAGGCTTTTCGAGGGTAATTCTTGTTTTAATTCTCCATGTACGCAGTCTTTAAAAGCCTCTATTTCGTTCCAAGACACGATTAAGAGTGGCTT